>CAZSRE010000001.1:0-16846 GCA_964609195.1 Candidatus Woesearchaeota archaeon
ATATCCACTAAACTAAACGGATCGCTTACCTTTAGTGTATTTTTTAGATCATCTTTGATAAAATGTTGCAAATAGGCTGCAAGAGTTTTTGCTCCATCAGGAAATAGAGACTTTATTCCTTGATTGTTAATTGAGCCGGGAAATGAGCTGAATGGAACGCCTATATGGAAACCTCTGTTGCCGGAAAACTTTATAGAAAAATTTTTAATATTGTGTATTGCTAATGCCTCTGTTATTAATGCTGCTACAATCTTGGAATATTCTAGGCTTGCTGAATCTATGTCTATAATAAAATCCCAGCCTATTCTAAGGTCATCTAATTGTGACTTGTTCATTGACACATCAAGCTTTAACGGATCTGACCAGTGCTCTTCTGAAATGTGGAATGATGTGGCTCCTTTCTTTGCCAAATCCAATATGTCATTATCAAATTGTATAGTATCAGGGCGCTTGCCATAACCTTTCTCACCATATTTTATAGCAACTTCCCTGTTCTTGCATATCTTAACGATCTCTCTTTGAATATCTCTCCTAGAATAGAATTTTAACATTTCTAGCTGATTCATATAGGGATTATCAGCAGCATAATTTATAAATCCTATGCATCCATGGCAAGTGTCTAGCGTCTAGAAAATATATTTAGGACAAGTTATTTTCTTCTTTACTTGCCAACTCTTGTATCTCTTTTTCCAATATGCCTGCGTGCAGGCTTGCCTGCTGCAATTGATCTTCCATCTGCTTCATCAGATTGTTGACCTCAACTATCTGCTTATCAACAATAATTTTAGACTCTTTAATGCTCTTAGACACTGCAATATTAGCACCAACACCAACTAACAGATTCTTTGTATCTTTAACCTCTCCTTTGACAAAAACACCCTGGCCTAATGGGATGAATGTCTGTGAGCCGGGCTTTACAGAATTAATTTCGTCTATACTTTCTTTAGTTCTTTCCAGAATAGATAGCTGATTGTCCAGCATCGCAAGCTGCTGCTGCACCTGGTTAGATTGCTGTTCCAGGATCTTGAGCTCAATGTATTTACGCTGAAGATCTTCCCTGCTCATTTCTTTTTGCCAGCCTTTTTAGGCTTTTCCTCTTTAGCTTCTGGAACTTTTACAGCTGTCTTTTTAGAAGTAAACTTTGACTCTTGACGGACAGGAAGATTTAGTTCTTTTAAAGCTGCCAGAACTTCCTGTGTGGTTGCATTTTTTGCTATTTTAGCAACCTTATCTAATTGTTCTAGATGGCGGATATTGCACTTTTTCCTGCGAACATTGCCGTCTACCAATACAAAATTATCATCTAATAGATCTACAACTACTGCTGTGTTGCCTGCTTCTCTTCCGGCAATCTTTATGCATACCTGGCCTATGTTCATTGTCTAATAGACTCCTTTATGATTTCACGACTGCAAGATGAGCATAAGCTTCCTGCAAATGGACGCGAAGGACGTTTATGTGTCAAAGGCATATTTTTTAACTTTGTGACTATAGATGTATTTACACCGTGAAGCTCTTGACCGCAGTTATTGCAGTGTATTTTGCTAGGCTTTCTTCTCTTATATGTCAGCTTAGATTTTCCAGATGGCATTCTAGTAAAAACCCTTCTGAATGTCCTTGATTTGTATTTTCCTGTTGGCATTTAATGTACCTTTAATAGCTTTCTCAAGATTATGCTTGAGATTATCGAAACTAGGATATATAACCATATCCAGTTGTGTATGAAACCTAGGAAGTTCAAATCTATCCCTTTATAAGCATTTCTGAGCCATGCAAAGATGATTAATAATGGGATTAAAGTTATAAGCGTTGGCTTGAAGCTGTGCATCATATACTTCATGTTTTTCTCCATAGCCTCTTTCTGGATTTCCATCATCTTTGTAGGATTGTCTTTATGATTTTTCATGTCAGATTGCAATCTTTTAGTATCTTCTTTCAGACTTTTCATCAAATTCTGATCTGTAAAGTACTTGTATGCCACCGTGATAATTAGAGTGATGAAGAAAGATATGCCAATGAGTATCAGAGTTTGAACTGCTACTGAAGCGGGCCTTACTATATTATAAAGCATTGTTGAGTTTGAAAAACTTTCAAATACCATCCTAGCTGCCTCCCATCATCTTACGCAATGCTGGATGCATATCCAACATATGCTGCTGCGCAATATCTTCATACAACTTATAGATTATCATGACTGCAAGCAAGATTCCTGTACCTCTGCTTAGCGCTCCAAGCAAATCTGCGCTTGCTGCCAGAAAACCAACGACGATAGCTCCCATAACTGTTAACGGCGTTATGTATCTAGCCAGTATACTTTCTAAGACTCTTGGATCTCGCCTGAATCCGGGAATCTGTAATCCAGAATTCATGATCTGTTTTGCCTGGCTGCCAGGATCCATCCCAGATGTTTGTACCCAGAATATTGAAAACAGCACTGAGCCGCCAACCAAGAATAAAATGTAGACTAAAGCATGTCCAACATCTAGGAATGTCAATGAGCTTGTGAACAAACCCTGTACTACATTAGGAGGATTGATCCAAGCTACAAATCCTGATACAGGAACGTTGCCTGAGAAGGTGCCTAAGAATGGATGGCCTGCCCTCTCTAATAAACTAGCCCATAGCTGAATATTTGCTATCAAAGCTGCTATTAATATAACTGGAATATTAGATGTGTAAATAAACTTTAAAGGCCAGCGAATACCATATCCTCTTACTCTTCCAAACGATAATGGTATTTCTACCTTCATAGACTGGGCATAAACAGATATGACGAATACAACTATGGTTGCTAAAACAGTTATAAATGCTAGTGCTGCTTCTACTGGCACCCCATTTATCAAAGATACTAGGAATACCCATATCTGGCCAACTGGGGCCTGACCAGAGCCAAATGCCCATGTACCAGTAGAGTTCAGTGGTGAGAATGCCCTGACAAATATCTCTGCTGACACTCCTGCTGCTATGAACAGGCTAATACCTGAACCGAATCCCCATTTTGTGATTACTTCATCCATATACATTATAAGCAGGCCGCCTATGAACAATTGGAATACAAGAACTATCTGCATTATACTATAAGATGCTCCTACTAATGCCGGATTTGGAGCTAGGCCTCCTGTGTATACATAGATTAACGCTTCAAATATTACGAAGAATATGCTTAATAATTTCTGCAACCCTTGAAAGTTCTTTTTGCCTTCTGTTGTGGTTAGATCAAACTTCAATAAACCAGAGCCATTTAACAACTGCAAAACTATTGAAGCTGTTACTATAGGACCTATTCCAAGTGATATTATAGAACCAAAACTAGCTCCCAGGATTATAGATAATTGTTCAAATCTTGCCAAGGAGTTTTGACCAAGGCCAAATAATGGAAGGATAGAAAGAACAAAGAAAGAAACAAGCATAATGCTTGTCCATTTTAGCTTCTCTTTAAATGGAAGATGTTTCTTTAATGGTCCTTTTACTTCAGGAAGATTAGATAATATTGTTTGGATAAAACCCATGTTTAGCTCTCTTTTTTGGCTGTAATTGCCTGTCCGCCTGCTTCTTCTAGCTTTCTTACAGCATGTTTAGAGAAGAATCTTGCTGTTATAATAAGCTTTTTGGTTATGCTGCCAGAGCCAAGCAACTTATCGTATCCTATACTAGACAAATCCAACACATAGTGTTCTCTTTCTTTCTTTGCTATATTACTATGTACCAGAGAATCAATCTTAGTGTCTATGTAAGAAAGGTTTACTGATTTGATTATTTCTTTCTTAGATTGAAGTACAAATCCGTGCTTGCCAAAATAATTCTGCAACCCATATTCATTGATTATAGATGGTTTTTTCTGGTCTGCACGCTTTCCAGTTCCAGCCATGCCAAATCCACCACGATTGCCTGAGCCACGATGCTTTTTCTTAGATCCCCATCCATGAGTCATGCTGCCGCGCATTCTTCTATTTTTTTTCCTTCTGTTTTCCGGCATTTTAGATCATCCTGCGTAACAAGTCATTTATCGTTTCTTTTCTATATCCTAGTGAACCACCTAATGAGAATGGCTGTTTAATGCCCCCATGCTCAAATCCATGCAAGGGCGGGTGAAGTTTGAAGAAGAGTTTTATTCCAGGGATATCTTTTATTTCTTTACTGCCTGAGAATATTTCTTTTGCCAGATGATCAACATCTACCTTTAGTTTATCTTTAAGATAATCATTAGTCAATTTATGCTTGCCCACAAGTCTTGCACGCTTTTCAAGCAGAAGCTTTAATGTTGGCTCATCTATCTCACCCCAGGTTACATGATCCTTTACCTTGTTAATCATGCCAACATAATGGGGAGTATCAGGAACAATAACGCAATTATGCTTCTTGAACAATCTAAGCATTTTTAGAGTTATAAGTATATCTCTGTCAACATGGACTTCTCCCCTTATCCTGATTACGGCTATTCTTTTCATTTTTTAATTGGTTCTTCAGACAATCCAGATAACTTATCGTAACCGCTCAGTATCTTTACAGTGGTTGATGATTTTAATGCCTTGAAACAGGATTTTATCATATTTATTTTAACTCTTTTCTGACCATAACTCTTTGAATAGATATCCTTAATACCTGTAAAGTCAAGCAACTTTTGACATTCTTTTTCTACTTTTAGACCAGTGCCTTTTGCTGCTGGGACTAAATTGATTATAACAGATCCATTCTTGCCAGATAACTTATATGGTATTGAGTGTTGTTCTTTGCATCCGCATTCCCATGAGCCACAGCCTCTTGCAATCTTGATTATGTTTAGTTTAGCATTTCTTATTGCCTTTTCTCTTGCTGGTACTGTCTCCTTAGCCTTGCCATATCCAACACCCACAATACCATCTTTATTGCCTACTATCGCCAAGGCTGAAAACTTTGGCTTATTTCCTTCTTTAGTCTTCTTCTGTGTTTGTCTCCAGATAGAACGCTTACCCCCGCCAAACTTACCCTTAGACTGTCCAATCTTAACCAAGTCAGATTGTAGATTTGGAAGAAGCTTATCAACTATTTCAGGCTCAAGAATCCTCTGGCCCCTATCAAGTATCTCGCTAATATCTTTGATCTCTCCAGACTTAACTCTCCTGCCTAGCTCTGTCTTAGGCATCCAGGCTTCTATACTTGCTATTTGTCTCTTTGAAATGCCAATCTCTTCTTCTTGAGGCTTGGCATCTGGGACTATTGCAAGCTCTAGAGTTTTTTCTATAACAGGCTCTACAACTTTCTCTTGCTCTTTTGGCTGTTCTGGTTTACTTTCTTTCTTTCTTGCCATGTTCTTCCTTTAATATCTTTGATTTTATATGATCAAACTCTTGCGGTATGTCTGCTAATGCAATATTCTCTTTCTTGTAATGAGAGAACTGATGCAGCTTGGCATGTTTTGAATATTCAACTACGTGCTTGCCAAGAATTCTTGATTCATCCGGCAACATATCTTTTGAATGAGGGATGTCTAATCCTGCGTCCAATGCACCCTTTAGCAAGGCATAGGGTGTTGATCCTGAAACAGACCTGCTCAAGCCTAGATCTAATACAGCTTTCTTAATATTACAGTAAGCTGCTCTATGACCTATAAGTAATCCTGTAAGGTATGCTGATGGAGTATTACTTAGGCTGTATTTCCAGCCATATTTTCTTAGTTCTGTACTATGGGCAGAGGCAACAATATGGTCCCCTTTCTGGCCAAAGTTCACTAGTTGAGCATTAATATTATTGATAGACTTTCTAACTACGAGTCTTGGCACATTCCCAGCTAGAAGATTCATTCTCCTACGATAGTTTGTCTTATGCCTTAGCTGTCTCTTGTATGGGATTACTTTTGTTCTTCTCATTTTCTCTTCCTGATCATCTTCTGTTCATCAATGTAGAGCTTAAGATGTCTCTCGCTTCTGAAAAGGCCTGATTTAGACATCTTATAAAGCTGTCTATATCCTTTATTGTCGAGCAGTTTTTTGCTCTTGAGCATTTTTATAAATCTTCTCTGGACTCTAATTCTCTTGACCCATAGCCCCTTCCTAGGCATCCTTGTACCAATTTTTCCCTTTCTGGAGCCACTGCCTTTTCCTCTGCCTTTCCTCTTCTGTGCTGCGGCTTTTCTAGCACGACCACGTGAAACTCCTGTTATTGGAGATGCATATATTGCTTCATCATTTATCAATGCGCGAATATCTGCCTTTGTCAATGCTTCTTTTATGTCTTCTAACCTTGCTGGGTCTAACCTAACCCTTGTTTTTCCAATGTCAAGCAGATGTGCTGCCAACCTTTTCTGATTTTTTAGATCCATGATTATGCCTTCCTCTCAAGCACTTTTCTTTGCTCTTCCCTAATCTCTTTTTCTTTCTCTTCTATAGTTTTTTCTTGGATAGATTCTGCCTTTTCTTCTTGCTTTACTTTAGGCTTGTCTTCTTTCTTCTTTGTCTCTTTTTTCTTCGTTAGTTTAGCATTCTTGTCTTCTTTCTTTTGCTTCATAATATCATGAATATTTTTTATGTACTCATCAATATCATGGATGTTCATGACGTGTAAGTTTTTTTCCTTGAGCTTTTGCAGGAGTTCTATTCTTTTTTTAAGGCCCAGATTTCCAGACAAAACTACAGCATGCTTTGAAGGATTAAGATGCAATAAACCTTTTTCATTTGTTACAAGCACCTCTGATAATCCATATCTGTTTAAGAAGCGCTCGTCACCTGAGCTACCATAACCTATTGAAGGAGTTACCTTATGACCTGATATGTTTAATCTGATCTTTGAGCTTTTTCCACGAGGATAACGCCATTTCTTCTTTCTGAACTTGCTATATGAAGCCTGCTGTCTAATAAATGCTGGCCTGATTTTCCTTGTTCTCTTGACTTCTAGCTTAGTTTTCATCTTTTGAGATTATATTTATCCTGTCCATGAATACTCTTTTATCCCTATTTGTTATTCTTGTTGCTTGCTCAATATTTGCACTTGTTTGGCTAACTTTTTCTAAGTCAGTACCTGTAACTTCAATTATATCACCATGAATGGTAACCTTAACCTCAGCTAATATCTTCGCAATCCTCGGCTTTCTTTCGCCAAAGAAGTTCTTTATTTCGAAAATATTTCCTTTCATTGATACTGTAATTGGGAAATGCCCTGAGCTTACCTTTAGCTTATATGTGTAGCCAAGGGTAACCCCTTTAATCATATTATTGATGTGCGCAGAGAATGTACCGAGCATCATCTTCTCTTTCTTTGACGGTTTTAGAGATATAAGTACTACCTTATCTGCCTGGCTAGTGATATCTACATTATGAGCTATCATCTCTCTAGATAAACTGCCTTTAGGACCTGTTACCTTTACTTGGCCAGCATCTACACTAAGAGAGACTCCTTCTGGAATTTTTATCTCTTTAGATATTTTAGCAGGTTTCATTAGTAGCAATATGCGATAAGCTTTCCTCCAAGGTTCTTTATCTTTGCATCTTGATGTGTCATCAATCCCTGAGGAGTAGACAATATCAGTATTCCAAAGTCTTTAGCAGGCAAGTAACGTTTTTCATATTTCTCCAGGCCATCTACCTTTACTGAATATCTTGGCTTTATTACACCACATTTGTTTATATGACCTGTAAGCTTAACACTAATCCTTGCTCCCCTGTCATCTTTTGTTATTTCATAAACTGAGATATACCCTTTTTCCTTTAGAATATCAAATACTCGCTGGATGAGTTTAGATGATGGATAGATATTACACTCTAGCTTACCTATCCTCTCATTGTTCAATATTGCTGATAATGCGTTTGCTAGCGGGTCGTTTAATACCATTTTATCCTCAGTCGTATTTTTTAAATCCTAGTTTTTGAGCTATCTCTCTAAAGCATTGCCTGCATAAATTCAGGTTATATTTGCTGATATGTGCTCCTGTCCTCCCACATCTCTGACATTTCTTTAAGGCTATTCCTGTAGATCTTTTTTTAGGAGAATTATGCTTAATGAATTTCTGAAGCTTTACAGGCTTTGCAGAAAGCTGCCTGAACGCTTTTTTATAATCGCTTGTTGTCATTTTATTCCTCTTCAGCTATTTTAACATTGAACTTTTGTTTTACAAAATCTATTGCATCATTCTTAGATATTCTGTGTCTTACTGGAATTCTTGCTTTTTTCACTCTTCTTCTCTTAACTCTAAATCCTGGACGTTCTAGTGTTACAGCTACTTCTAAACCAATAATCCCTATGTCCGGCATGTATTCTACCCCTGGAATGTCTATATATTCTTTAATTCCAAAAGCAAAATTACCTGTTGAGTCAAATTTAGATGAAGGGATAGTATCATTTACTGCCTTAAAGAACCTGGTTAAAAGATCTTCTGCTTGTTTGCCACGCAATGTTATCTTTGTACCTATAGGCAGTTTAGGACGAATACCCCATGTCGGGATTCTCTCCATTGTAATTGTCTTAACAGCTTTACCTTGAGTCATAGTTTCAAGTAGCTTGACTGCTTTCTCAAGCTTATCGCCTGCTTGTCCAACTCCTATGTTTAGAGTTATTTTCTCAATCTTAATCTTTCTCATCTGATTTGTGCCCTTCATTTTCTGCAAATGATTTATCAATGACAAATGCATATTCCTTTAGTGTCTCGTACTTATGACTGCCTATCATCAATGTTATCTTGTCTTTAGAAAGCTTCAACTTATGAATATCAATTATCTTTCCAATATTACCCATATACTTACCAGCTGTAATATACGCTAGAGAGTTTTTCTCAAACTTAATATGTGTTTTTATCTTATTAGTAGATAGGTCTAGGATAACTGTGTCTCCTACCTTATACTCATCTTTAGGAACTATCAGGCTCTTGCCGCCACTTAGATTTAACTGTGTTTTTTTGCCTTTTAGTGTTGTCTTGCCAAGTACCTTGCAGTATCTTAATGTCTTGTTCTTTGCTGGAGACAATTTAAACTTGCCATATGTATCTAAGACTAGGGTGTATACTTGCTTTGTCTCTGGTATATCTATTATGTCCATCAATCCAAGAGGGAATCTGTAATCTGTTCTTGGCTTATTATCTACCAACACCTTACCGGCAGTAATTATCTTCTTAGATTCTCTTGTTGTATTTGCATGGCCTAATAGGTTTTTTACAACCACATTAAGAGGTATGCTTTCATCTAGCTTATGGGGACCTGCATTAGGTCTTGTTATGAACTTATACTCTTTCTTTGAAATACCCCAGGATTCTGGTGCTACTAGTCTCTTTAGGTGTGCCATCTTATTTCCTCTCTAAGGCTTCTCTGCGCCTCTTGTCATCCATATTCAACTCTGTTATTATTAGATTTGAAGGGTGCAATGGGTAGAACACTTTTGTTCCATCTTTCTTAATCATCTCGACACCATCAACATATACTTTAGATTTTCTCAACATAACCTTTGATATTTTTCCTTCTTTGCCTCGGAATTGGCCGCGTGATACCCTTACCTTATCACCTTTTCTTACAGGAATAGCTCTTTTCTTCAGCTTCTCTCTTAGAGTTTTAGACAAATGAGCTGCGAGTAACTTATGCTTGATGTGCAATGGAGCATTGTAGACATATTTTCTCTGCTTTCTAGGTTGCTTGCTTGATTTCCAGGAAGTTGAGAATAGTTTTTTCATACTATCATTCCTGCAACCTTAGCCAGATTTGGCCAGCGGTCTGCAGCCTCCTTTGCAACTGGACCCTTGAATAAGGTCCCTTTAGGAGTGCCTTTTTCATCCTTTAAGACAACAGCAGCATTATCTTCAAACTTTATCCTTGTTCCGTCTGGACGCCTATATTCTTTTCTTTGCCTTACTATAATAGCATATACAACTTGTTTTCTCATCTCTACATTTCCAGATACTACTGAAGCAGTTATAAGGTCGCCAACAGCGGCGGATTGGACTCTTCTACGGACTGTCTTGAGATTAATGACTGAGATTATATTGATTATCTTAGCACCTGAATTATCACAAACAGGTACTCTTGCCCCCCTCAGCAATGCCCTGGTTATTCTTGCTTTTACTGCTTTCATTTCTTATTTACCTCGATTATGACAAAGCTCTTTGACTTTGACAATGGCTTGCATTCCATTGCAGTCACATTATCTCCAATTTTTGCATTTAAGCAGGAAGGATTATGTACTTTGATTCTTGTCCTACGTCTTTCGTATCTTTCATATTTTGGAATGAAGAAATTTCTCTCGAATTCTATGGTTGCTGTTCTGTTAAAATCTGCCTTGATTATCCTACCTGAGAATATTTTTCCACGCAATCTTATAGTGCCATGGAAAGGACAATTTACATCGCTGCAGGTTGCGGCAGGCTGCATTACATCTACACCTATGTTTCTAATTTGCTGTTTCATTTTGTATTTATCCTGTCTTCAGGGCGCTTTGCCAGCATCTTACCATCTACTAAGATGCTCTTGTCTTGCCACTTTACTATCATTTTTATGTGCGATTTCAATACCATTTTTCTCTTACCATTGCTCATGATTATTAATGCGTTCTTTGTCTCATCTATTATCTTGCCTTTTAAGCCTAGGAGAGACTTGTTTTTTGACTCAACTATCTCCATATTCTTGCCTATAAGCTCTGCACGCAGTATATCTTTGGCGCTGATGCCCATGATTATCCTATTTTGATTGTGTTTTGACTGAAACCGAGAGCTACTAGTTCTTTCCTAACCTTAGATACATGATCCCCCTGCAGTTCAATTATCCCATCTTTAACTGTTCCACCACAGGCTAGCCTTGATTTAAGGTTCTTCGCTATGTCCTTGATGTTTATGTCCTTGATGTTTATGCCGTCTACTAAAGTTATCATCTTGCCAAATTTCCTTTTGACAAGCCTGATACTTATGCGCTGCTCTTCTTTTGCGATAGTTTCGCAGACGCAAAGCTCTTGACTTAAGCCACAACGTGGGCAGATCCCATTCATTGCTTTTTCTTTACCTCCTCAACTACAGCAGGCTTTTTTTCCTGTAGCAGTTTTAGTGATGTGTTTAATCGCGCAATTGTTCTTTTTATTGCTCTTATCCTTCCAGGATTCTCTGGAGGAGTGCCTGTTGACAGTTGAGAGTTATATCTAATTAACTCTCTCCTAAGCTCTGTTATCTTCCCGTTCATAGTAGGTTCACTCATTTGGTTTAGTTCTTTCTTCCTTATGATTGCCATCTTTCTTCCTTACTTTTCTTACCACATGCTTTTTCCCTTCTTTTGCCTTTTTAGGCTTTTCCTTTTTACCTTCTTTAGATTCTTCTGAAAGCACTTTCTCAGGCTCTATAACTTTTTCTATTATCTTCTCTTTTACCTCTTTTATTTTTTCTTCACTAATGTCATGAGCATCTAGTTTGAATAATATCCTGTCTGGTAACAGTATATCTGGGGTGAGTATGCTAACCTTTATACCTACAGCTCCTGATTTTAGATAGGCTACTGCGTATCCTTTCCTTACTTGAGTTACTGCAACATCTCCTGACTTCTTTAAGTATCCTGCTGCGAAACGCCAGCTTCTTGCTCTGCTGCTTGGTACACCCCTCCCGCCAATAATTATTTCTGCGCCCATTGCACCCGCATTCAATATGCTTTCTAGGGTTTTATAGCCAAGAGACTTAAATCTCTTTGGACCAAATCTCTCTAATGAATTAACTATGATCTTTGCAACGAGCGGAGCATCAAACAAAGGATTTTCTATCTCTGCAACTTCTATCTGCGGGTTTTCCATATTAAAGTTCTTCTTAAGATCTTCAGTAAGCTCTTTTATGTTCTCTCCCTTCCTGCCAACAACTAGGCCTGGGTGAGATGTGAAAATGACAACTTTCTCTCCAAGAGGAGTACGCTGTATGTCTGTATGGCTGTAACCTGCTTTTCCAAGCTTTGACTCAATATACTCCTGAATATGAAATTGTCTTACTTTTTGTGCAACTATCTGTCTTTCTATCATTTTTTACCTGGTCTCTTTGTTTTATCTTCTTTCTTGGCTTTTTCTTGGACAACTATCTCTACATGTGTACGCTTCATTTTTGTCCTACGTTGTCTTCCAAAATGGAATGGTCTTGAAGCCTTATTTGCAACAAGTGTTTTAAATATTAGATTATTAGTATCTAAGCCTTTGTTTTGGGCATTTGCCTCAACCTCTTTAATTAGGCGCAGGAATTCTTTTGCAACTTTAATTGGATATTTGCCAGGTCCTAGCCCCGGGCTACGATGAGGAATCTCCATTTTAAATCTTTTAAATGGAACTGCCTGTTTCTTCACTATTACATTCTCTAAGATTATCTTTGCCTGCTTTGTACTTTTATGACGGAGGAAATTACAGACCTCTATAGACTTCTTCGCGGATATAGAGAGATCTTTTCCCAGTATCCTGGCCATGTTGTCTTTGTTGTAGTCTTGTATAGAGTAACTGCTTGTCATTTTTATTACCTTACTGAAATTGCTGTGGATGACTTTGTAGCGCCTACACCAGGAGCTGAGTGCTGCACTTTTCTTCTTGTCATTGCGAATTCTCCAAGAAAATGACCTAACATTTCTAGAGTTATTGACACTGTAACAAATTCCTTACCATTGTAAATTCCCATCATCATTCCAATCATTTCCGGCAATACAATCATGTCGCGTACATGTGTTTTGATTATCTTTTTACTGCCTGAAGATTTGTATTTTCTTACCTTGTCCAACAATCTCTTCTGCTGATCTGTAAAACCATGTTTTAGTGAGCGCCTTGTTCTAGAAGGAACTAGATTAATGAACTCATTCATAGACATAGAGTTTAGCTCATCTGCATTTTTTCCGTAAAATGTGAATTCTTTTGCCATATTTACTTCTTCTTCCTTCCTGTTCTTCTGGCCCTTATAGCTCCCACATTCCTTCCGGGTGGAGCAAATCTTGGAGGCGTCAATGGCTTACCAGCATGACTGCCTCTTCCTGAACCAAATGGATGGTTGACAGCATTCATAGATACTCCTGATGTTCTTGGCCATAGCTTATTTCTTGATCTCATTGCATGGAACTTGTTTCCTGCACGAACAAATGGCTTTTCCTGCCTGCCTGATCCAGCAACTACGCCTATTGTAGCTCTGCATCTTGAATCAAACTCACGTTCTTTTCTTGATTGGAACCTTACTACAACCTTATTGTTAATTCTAGAAACTACTTTTGCAAATGCTCCTGAAGCACGGCAAAACTTGCCACCATCTCCAGGAACGCTCTCTATATTATATATAGGTGAACCTTCAGGAATATTGCTAAGAGGCAGCGTATTGCCTGTTGCTGGAATTGCTTTACTACCGCTTGATACATTGCTGTTTACCCCAAGATTTAATGGAGCGATTGTGTAGACTATCTCTCCATTTTCATATTTTATCTTAACTAGAGGAGCAGAATGGCCTGGGCTGTCTACTAGGTCCATAACCTTACCATTTATTATAGATGTTTTTTCTAAATCATCATACTTCCTGTGTTTTGCTCTAGCAATCTGCCTATGGCCTGGAGACCTGTAAGTTGTCGTTCCTCTTCCACGCCTTTGTGTTATTATACGTTTACCCATCTTATACCAATCCTAGCTCTGTTGCAACATCTATGGCAGGATTTTCTTTTGATAACATCACGTAAGCTCTTTTCTCTCCTGCTGGAGTAATAAGAGTATTGACATTTTTGACTTTAACCTTGAATATTGTTTCAATAGCCTCTTTAATCTGTGGTTTTGTTGCTTTTTTATCAACTACAAACAACAGCTTGTTCTCTGACTCCATTAATCTGACAGATTTTTCTGTTGACAATGGGTGCTTGATTATGTCATATGGATCCATTTTAGTAGAATAGATTACCTTCCTTCATCTTGTTTATAGCCTTATCTGTAAATATTGTGAATCTTGGATGATTGCCATGTGACAGCTTGTAGGCATTAAGTGTTCTTACCTGAGTAATGTCTATTCCTGGGATGTTGTAAGCAGCATCTTCTAATTTACACTTGTCTGACACGACTATCAATGGACCTTTCTTTATCTGATATTTTCTTCCTCTTGACTTACCGCTACCAGCCCTTACTTTCTTTTCTGTAAGTCTTTCTAATTCCTTGGCCAGACCAAGATGATTCAGTACTTTCAAAACATCTTGTGTCTTAGATATTTCTTCAAACTTTGACTCTATTACTATAGGAGTATCGTGATTATAATGATGAACAAGCAAATCTTTCATTAGTGTAGCTGATAATGCTGAGCGTATTGCCTTTTTCCTTTCTTTCTTGTTGATCTTAACTTCCCATATTTTCTCTGCTTTAGGAGGATGCGCACGTCTTCCGGATACAGTTCCGGGAGCAAATGCACCTACCCAATTAAATCTTGCTCCTCTGCCAGACATTATTTTTCTTGGTACTCTGGATATTCCAAACCCATATGTTGTCTTATAAACATGTCTGCGTCTTGACAAGCTTATAGATGGACGAGTACCTGCTTGCTTGAATGTACCATATGGCTGTCTTGAGTTTCTGTTAATGGCCAGGACTGCCCTCTTGATAAGATCCGGATGGTATGCTTCATTAAACTGAGCAGGCAGTTCTACTGTCCCAATTTTCTTTCCTTCCAGGCTTAGTAAAGATGTTTTCATTTTCCCTGCTTTGACTCCAGGCTTACATATTTTATCTCGGGCGGTTGAGCCGGAATCTTTCTATTTGGTCTTGCTGGATCTGTTAATTGAATAAGCCTTTTTGATGGGCCAGGAATAGAACCTTTGAGAATTAGATAATCATTTTTTATTATGCCATAGTTAATAAATCCTCCATTAGGATTTATCTCTTCTGGTTTATTTCCAATCTTCATAACCCATTTATTATATTCAGTCCTGGTATGATAACCCATCTGACCTGCGTGGGGGACTGAGAATCTTACTTTCTTAGGACGCCATGGTCCAAGAGTCCCTGTCGAACGTCTTTTTTTCTCTGACTTGTGGTGCTTTAATTTAAGACCAAATCTTTTAATAGATCCTTGTAATCCTTTGCCTTTAGTTACTGCATGAGCATCTATTTGCTGTCCTTCCTGGAAAACATCATGCAACCTTATATCTTTTTCAAATAAAGACTTTGCATAATCTAAGTCATTGCTAGATAGCTGCATCTCAAACATCTCTGGCTTTTTGCTTCCTAGTCCTGTAAGGTGCGGCTGTGTGTAGACTATTGCACGTATGAAATCATAATCTTTTGGAGCATGGTTTTCTTTCTTAGATGGGTGTAATTTTCTGATTAGAATCTTATTAGTATTCTTGTTGAATATTTCGCCAATCAATTTTATGCTTGTGAGAGAAGCTTTGTAGAAACGTAGAGAATAAACCTTTAATGGCGGACACTCAATAATTGTGACTGGATATGAGATTATTGAACCTTTGTTAATCGAAGTAGAATTATCAACGAAATTAACATGCGTCATGCCTGCTTTATAGCCTGCGAACCCCAGTAATTTAGCAACTTTAGAAGTTGGCCAAGACTTTAGTCTAGAGTAAGGTCTAGCTGACCTTTTTCTAGGCCAGAATTGCAAACTCCCGTGTCTTGGTCTATGGATATTAGGCATTTTGTTTTCCTCATCATTTTGTATTCACTCCCGTGAATAAGGAACGATATTACAGCGAGAAAATTAGTAAATAGAGGGTTTATAAACATTTTGGTATTAGCTCTTGGCTTTGCACATAAATAGTAATGGATATAACAAAATTTATAAGCATAAAACACCTATATGATTTATGTGTGGTGTCTGTGGTACTACATGCAAGGAAGGGAGAAGGAAAAGAGAGAGTGTGGATGGTTGAAAGCTATGCATAACATAGCTAACGGGGTCTAGGCTACATGCCTGGATCAGGGGCAATGGCTTTTGCCCGGAAGTCTCTCGTTAGAAATAATGAAGAGGCAAGCACAGATGATGGCAGATTTGTAATCTGCAGTTGATTAATGTGCAAAGCTGGTATTAATGCTAGAATAGCTAGGCACTTGCCGGAGATTTAGACTCTAGTTTATTGCCGCACTCTGGGCAGAACTTTTCATTACCCTTAAGCTTGAAATTGCATTGAGTGCATAGAACTGGTTCTTGTTTTTTCTCTCTAATAGTTTTGTAATTAGACTTACCACTAATCAATTGGCTAAACGAAGCAAATGTTTTTTCATCTGTAAATTGATCGCGTAAATCGTAGCCTGACTTATCCATGATTTATAGCTCTGTATATTTTTTATTTAAACCTTTTGATTTTTCTATCGGATACTTCTTCTGGTTTAATAGCATTTTCTTTTTTAATTCAGTAGTCAGATCTACATTGTATTTTTGCGCTAACCTTAGAAGAAAATAGAAAACATCTGATATTTCTTCAGTAATTTTCTCTTTTTCTTTGATATTTTTAAACATGGCTTCTATTTCTTCTTCAGATTTAAAACGGAACTGCTCTAGAAGCTCTGAAGATTCTGTAATAATACCTATGGCAAGGTCTTTAGCAGGATGGAATTGATTCCAATTACGCTCTTCACAAAATTTCTTTACCAAATCCTTTAATTCCTGGATATTTGTTTTGCTGTCCATTTTATGTAATGAAATTGTGCTTACTTATCATTTTATTTCCATCTACCAATATTTCTCTTGTTATTATGCCTTTTCTTTTACCATACTCACGTATTTTTGCAAAATCATTCTTATATTCATCTGGGTAAACAACTTCAGTAATTTCAAACCTGTGCTTAATGAATGCTTTTGAAAAATCATGCTTTATGTCAAATGCAAAATCTTCCAATATTTTATGATCTGCGGTTTTGAAAGAACAGAAATCTGCCTTTACTTCTTCATCTTTATTTGATGACTTTGCTGCTCTTGGAGACTTTG
>CAZSRE010000001.1:16856-25215 GCA_964609195.1 Candidatus Woesearchaeota archaeon
TTTGGCTTTGTTTTAAGACTACCTATATGCGTTGTAAAAGAGAATAAGAATAACGCGTCTTGGTTGTTATCCATGGCCTTCAGGATTTCTTCCTTGCTAAGCTCATTGTCTATCTTAATGCTTTTTACACCTGCGAATTGAGTCATTCCTGATGCTTCGAATCCAAGATTGCTGCGAATGTCTTTAGTTGTGATGATTACGCCAGTGACTTTTGCCTTGCCTTTAAGGTCATTTGCCAGGATTTTAGCAAATTCTTCAGCAAATTCAAATGACGTCTTTATTTTAACATCTTTTTTGCTGCGAGTTATGTCTATCAATGCTTTATTTTCATAGTCTCCTTTGCCATATCTCTTAAACTGCCTGTGTGTTTCTTCGTCAGGTTTGTCTGTAAATAGCTTGTGTATGAAGTTCATAACCACATAGCTTAAAAAAGCATATTTTTAAATATATTGGTTAGAAGCTTTTAATAAAAGCTTCAGCAAAAGAAGCTTTATAGTCCCGTCGTCTAGCGGCCAAGGACTCGAGCCTCTGAAGCTCGTAACAGCGGTTCAAATCCGCTCGGGACTATTTGCTCCCTTAGTCTAGCCCGGTCAAGGACACAGACTTCAGCCTTTTATGAAAAGGCTGGCGAAAAACGTGAAGGTGTAACCCTCTCAAGGCTGAGACCCGAGTTCAAATCTCGGAGGGAGCATACAACCCTTTTAGAAAAAGCGTTGACGGAAAAAAGTAAAATAAAGCTAAATAAAGTTTAATGTACAATGGATGAGCATAGTATAAAGAAAGAGCAAGCAAGACTTGCTGAACTTGTAATAATAAGAGACGACTTTAAACAAATTGAAAAGATTGCTGGTGTAGATATAACTATCTTAAACAATGAAAAACTGATTGCTGTTGTTGTGGTCTGCGATAAAGAGTTTAATCAAATAGATAAGGCATATGCAATTCATGATCTAAATAAAGAAAAGCAGACAATCTACACAGAAGGACCTGCTATAATTGATGCAGTAAAGAAACTAAGAATAAACCCGGATATTATTCTGATCAATGGACACGGAATAACACATCCAAGACTGGGTTTAGCATCTTACATAGGATTGGAGTTAGATATCTCTACGATAGGTGTTGCAAAAAACTTGAGAACTGGAAAGGTTATCGATGGATTAGTATATGTAAATGATGAGATCAGGGGTTATGAGGTTATGACGAGAGAAGCTAGCAAGCCAGTTTATGTATCGCCCGGCCATAAGGTCAGCTTAAAGAGCAGCATAGCAATAGTTAAAGACTGTATAAAATGGCCGCATAAACTGCCTGAGCCACTCGCATTAGCCCATAAATATTTGAATAAGGTAAAACACGCGACAGTAGTATAGACTGGTTAGTACTGGAGCTTCCCAATAAGCTTTTGTGAAAAGCTTAAGCAAAAGCCAAGGAGACAGCTTCAAACCTGGGTTCAAATCCCAGCTGTCGCATCAGATAGTTTTAATAGTTTTTCTACCTTAACATTATGGATGAAAGAGACAACATTTGAAAAACCTAGCCTAAGGAAGATACTATCAAGGACTAAGTCTATAATCCCAGAAAAAGTTAGAGACAATACTATCTTAGATTTGATGGATCGTGGATTGGTTAGATGGGTTGATAACTATAAAGATTGTGTTGAAGCTATTGATGGCCTAGATGAAGATAAGATTGTGTTATTCTCTAGTAAATTTGACATTACAGGTCATGAATCTAATTATGGGATTAAATCATTAGAATATTTAGTTAAGATAGATGGCAAATCTGTTCTTGAAGAGATTGCTAGAGATAATGACGTACCTAGAACGTTAACTAAAGATTTTGCTGAAAAACACAAGATATGGCCTTATACTTTGATAAAGAATGCAATGAAAGATTGTAAGGTTGAGGATCCGCCTATAGGAGCATATTGGGTTGGAACAGACAATCATGCGAGAGCATTTACCTGGTTGAGAGCTATTGAAGGGGCTGAGATGAAAGTCATGAAGAATAGGAAGATGTTTGATCTAGAGGTTATAGATAAAAAGACATATGGAAACAATATAAGTGTCAGTGTTGCATCAAGAAGCAAAGATGAAAAAGTTTATGAGTTTAGCATAAACAGATTGCCTCTTTCAAGAAAAAGAGATAGAAGGCAATATTCAAGCTGGATAGATCTAAGCCATAATTCAAGCGATCCTGATGCTAGATACAGGGGTGATGAACATAATAAAAGAGTGCAACCTGTGAATATATTCTCAGCAAGCACGATAGCTGCATTTTATGAGATAATGGGCTATGTTGCAATGCACCCAAGCTGGAGGCAATTCAGAATAAATCCTTTCCCGATACCAAAGGATAAGACTATGATAGACTACGTGGACAATCTTAGACTTGGATCGATAATCCTAAGAAAAGGCGGGCATTTTGATGCATTAAACAAGACATCTATGGATAGATTAATTGGCGCCAGGGTAATTGAAAGAGGATATGATGCTTGCTTCTATCATTGGGATAAAAGAGACACCGGCTACTTAGTTAATGCTTAGGGCAAGCTTTATATAAATAGCCAGTAGATGTGTTTTATGGCAAAATTTTATATAACAACAACCTTGCCTTATGTTAATGCAGAACCGCATGTTGGGTTCGCTCTGGAAATAGTTGAAGCTGACGCTATTGCAAGATTTAAGCGATTACAAGGGTATGAGGTTTTTTTTAACTTCGGGACTGACGAGCATGGTCTTAAGATTTATAGAAAAGCTTTGGAAGAAAAAAAAGACCCAAAAAAATATTGCGATGAATATGCTGCGAAATTCGACAGCTTGAAAAAAGCTTTAAATCTAAGTTACAATAATTTTATCCGCACTACCGATCCAGACCATATAAAAGCAGCTCAAGAGTTTTGGAAGCTATGTTTTGAAAATGGTGATATCTACAAAAAGCAATATAAAATTAAATATTGTGTTGGATGTGAGCTAGAGAAGACAGACTCTGAATTAGACAAAGGCAAGTGTCCACTCCATCCAAATTATGCGCTTGAGATTTATGATGAAGAAAATTATTTTTTCCGATTCTCGAAGTATCAACAAAAACTTTTGGGCCTATACAAAGCAAATCCAAATTTTGTATTTCCAAGTGAAAAATTAAATGAGATAATGTCTTTTGTTGAACAAGGATTAAAGGATTTTAGCATATCACGTCTAAAAAAGAAAATGCCTTGGGGGATTGATGTGCCGAGTGACCCAGAGCATGTAATGTTCGTCTGGTTTGATGCATTGATAAACTACATATCTGCGATAGGCTGGCCTAAAGACACGAATAAATTTAAAAAGTGGTGGCCAGTGACTCAATTAGCAGGTAAGGATAACTTAAGGCAACAAAGTGCGATGTGGCAGGCAATGCTGTTCTCTGCTAATTTGAGACCTTCGAAACAAATCTTAATCCACGGCTTTTTAACTGCCAATGGCCAAAAAATTAGCAAAAGTCTTGGAAATACAATAAATCCATTATATTTAGTCGATAGGTATGGATCAGATGCACTAAGATATTTCTTACTTCGCGAAATTCCTTTTGGACAAGATGGAGATTTTTCTGAAGAAGCATTGAAGGCAAGGATAAACAATGAGCTTGCAAATTCTCTTGGCAATCTTGTAAGCAGGGTATTGGCAATAGTTGAGAAGAAACTTGATGGCAAGGTTAAGAAGCACAAGATTGATGAGAAGCTTGCTAAGCATCTTGACTTAAAAAAGATAGAGGGATTAATAGATAGGTTTGAGCTGCATAATGCACTAGCTGAGATTTTCAGGTTTGTGAATGAGTGCAACAAGCATGTTAATGATGAAAAGCCTTGGAAATTAGAAGGGAAGGAATTAGAAGAGCATTTGTATACATTACTTGAAGCGATTAGAATAATAAGCATATTAGTCAGCAGTTTTATACCCGGGACAAGCAGCAAGATTAATAAACAGTTAGGCATTAAAGAAGGACTATTAAAAGACTGCAAATTTGGAGCTGTTAAAGAATATAAGGTAAAGAAGGGGGAGATACTTTTTAGGAAGGTGTGAGATGTATCTGCTAGATGAAAAGATATTAAGAGGATTGCACAATCTGATGAGAGACAAAGGTGTTAATAATGTTAATATTAGCATGTTCTCTCCTGAGCAACAGAAGATAATATATGAAGGATATGGTGAGCAGTTCCTGATTTATAATGGACTTTGGTTCATGATGAATGCTGTTGTAAGCTATGCGCTTGCCAAGAATATAGAGATGGTAAACAAGAAACTGAAGAGTGAGCTGGACTATGCTTTCAAGGCTCATGACTATGATTATGCTACTTTATGCGCTAGATTACTAGGAGAGAATACTACTGTTGAGTTTCTGAAAAATTACAATCCAAGCAACAAATATGAGAGCATTTACAATGAGCTAATTGGATTTATTAACAAAGTAAAAAGCTAACGGAAAAGTTTATATATGCGTACGCGTTTCATACTGAATGATTATTGAATCGATATTTATCAGTAATAAGGTAAAACAAAAAATATCGGCTAAACATAATGTTTATGAAGATGAGATAAGGGGGATATTAGTTCATGATAAGCCAATTTTCAGAAAGTCCAATTATAGGTATCTGTGCATTGGATTTATGAAAAGATATTTAACAATTATCTTTTACTATGATGAAGAGATAAAACAAGCAGAAGTAATAACTGCATATCCTAGCTCAAAATGGCAAATAAAACTTTACAAAAAAATGAAGAAATAGATTGGGAAAATCTTAAAGAAGAAGACTTGGATAAAGAGGAAATTCATTTTGGGGTAGCAAAAGATGCTTTTTCTGATAAGACTCCTTATTGCAGCAACTGTAAGATAAAGATGGAGAGGAAGATTATAAGCGTGCCCCTCATAAACACACCATTTAGCGCAAGAATAGAGGCTTTTGTTTGTAAAAAATGCAACAGAGATTTGTTGAATGGTGCGCAAGCGAAAAAGATTGATGAGCTGATTAAAATTGTTCAGGCATTAAGCTATAGAGGTTTCAGCATTGAGAGAAGCTTGAATTTTGATGGCAGAAGTGTATTTATAAGATTACCAATAGAATTTAAGAGATATAAAAATAGCAAGGCTAGGATTATACCTATAACTGAAAAAAAGATTTTGATAGAGATCGAATAAAATGTCTGACAAAATTAAATTCAAAGACTGGGAAAAGATGGATTTGAGAGTCGGTACTATAGTAAAGGCTGAACATCATCCTGATGCTGACAAGTTATATGTTCTTAAGATTGATTTGGGAGATGAAGAAAGGACTGTGGTAGCTGGAATAAGGAAAGCTTACACTGTTAAAGAACTCATTGGGAAAAGGGTTGTTGTGTTTGCAAATCTTGAGCCTGCTATACTAAGAGGAATAAAAAGCGAAGGAATGGTGCTGGCTGCTGTCAAAGATGATAAGGTTGTATTGCTAACTGCTGAAGATAAGATAGAGAATGGTGCTAAGATACGATAAATGGTTATGAAAAGGAAAAATTATATTACGAAATATTTATTAACAGCATTTGTAATCTAGTTTTAGTAGCTGTAATGATAACTAGTAAAAAAAATAAAGGAGTGAATATAAGTGTTTCTATAGGTGAACAATTTAGACTAAAGGAAGGCGACTCTGCTTCGACAGAGAATTTTAAGGTCACATTAGATAGAATAAGTATACTGGCTAATCGCAAAGACCATATAAAAGCTAAACTATATTATGCTGGTAAGCCGTATAAACAAGCTTTAACTGTGGAGGATAATCCTAGCCTAGAAAAACGTTATCCTATTGGTGTAGAACCATTTCTTGGTGGTTTAAGTATTAATGAGTATGCAATTGAAATAAAAAGATTAAATTTAGATAGAAAAGAAGTTACAATGAGTATTTCAGAAAAAAATAGAATATAAAAATTTTGTTATAGATATAGCAAGTGTAGATCTTAATAAGAATAAAGTAATACTGAACGAGAATTTTGAGTTAAGAAAAAACCAGACTGCTATTCTGAAAGATGGTAATAATGAGATTAAGATTACACTCTTGGAAAGCGGATTATATGGTCCGCCTACAGGAGCTGAAACTTCTGAAAGGGTTTACTATCCGGGAGCTAGGGTATTTATAGATATTAAAATGGGACAAGAGAATGGAAAGACTACTAGTGATGTTATATCTATATGCATCCAGTGGTAGATTTTATGTCTTATAGGTTCAGAATAGTGTCTGCTAACAGGAATCCAAAAACTGGAAATGTGGAGATGATTAAATTAAGAGTGGAAAGAATTATAGATTAATGCTAGTTCATTTACTTATTTCTTGCTATTTTCTTTGACAAATTTCTCTATAATCGCAGAGCTTAGCCATTCTTCTACAGAATTATATTTACCCTGGCTATTAGCTACTAACTTGCTTATGGTTGTAAATTCAGATTCTGCAATGCTTATCTTTACCTTTTTTTCTGGCATAATATACGTATTAGAGCAGTAGTATAAAAAGTTTTATTGACTGTAGTATATATTTAGTCAGTATTTTCTATAAACGTAAATTCCCAATTCTTTAATGTATCGAGATCTAACTGACCAAAAAGTTTATACCTCTCTATTAGCTTATTTTTTAATTCTTGATCCATCATTTTAACTTAATTTTAACCTTTTATAAGTGAATGGGCCCGAGCGGATTTGAACCGCCGACCTCTGCCTTATCAGAGCAGTGCTATAACCAGGCTAAGCCACAGGCCCATAAGCTAAATTTCTTAGAAAATAGTTTATAAAGCTTTTCTATTGTAGAAAGAGAGAATTTCTATTTTACCATCCAATAAGCCTAATCTTTGGTTTATGTTTGTATTTGCTGGACAAAATCCATATTTTTTCCATATTTTATATTTTGTAATATGTTTCTCTGAATTAAAACCAATATTATCAATCCATAAATTGAGATTATCAACTCCATTAAGCTCAGCATATGACCTGGTGTAAAATAATCTGGTTCTTTTATCATAAAAAGACATGTCATATTTAACTGAAGTTTCAAATCCCAGCGCTTTTAAGATAACATTTACATCTGCGATCAGCACTCTGCTTTTAGATGCTAGAGCTATTGTGGGATAATAATGAAAGTTTCTGTACCTTCTTTTAAAGGTCAATGTACCATCTGTATCAATTAGTCCTTTAACAAAATTTATTTTTATGTTATTATTAGAATTTTTAATTATAACAGGTATACCACTATTAAATTTGCTCCCAACAGTCAATCCAATGACTTTTGATAAAAAATAAAATATGGCCTTTGATCTAAAGTAGGTTCTAACACTAGTTCTATTCTCTCTTAGATCTTTTTGTATTTTAACTTCTTTATTAAATAGGTTTTTAATAAGTGGCTTTATAATATTTATATGGAACCCATATTCATCTATTAGATGACCTGTGTAGCTAATATAATTTTGGTAACCCTTTGTATAAAGTGGCATGCTACCATCCCCAACATGAACACCAATAAAATAAGCTAATTCCGGTGTAAGAAGGTTTGGTAATCTTATATCAAGTCTTGAATCTTTTTTACTAAATTTGACTTTAGAAGTTTCTAATTGCATTTAGCCTAGCATAAGTAAAATTTCTTTATAAACCCTATGCGCGCGTTTGTCATGCTGTCATTTGTCTAGCGTCTAGAAAATATATATTGAAGTAACGCCCCGGGAAAGATTTGAACTTTCGACCGTTCCCGGGTATAACCCTTCTCGGGAAGATACCTCACGGTTTCAGTCTAGCTGTTAACAGCCGTCTAAGCTATACTTTTGGTATATGTGCTCTACCAGGCTGAGCTACCGAGGCGTAAGCAAAAAGTGGCGGAAGATTGTTTAAAAAGGTTTCTATAGACCTTTAATCCCTAGATTCAGAAGCTCTTTTTTTAGCTGAGAATAAGACTTGAAACGAATAACATGCATCCCCAGGCTAGAAGCAACTTCTGTATTTCTCTGCAGGTCATCTATGAATATTGTTTCTTCGGGTTGCAGATTAAGATCTTTAAGAACAAGCATATAAGCTTCTTCATGTGGCTTGTCTATCTTAAGATCATATGATGTATATATCTTATCAAATAGACTGTTAAGATCAAATCTTTTGACTTCGTTGCTAAACCACTCTCTTGCATGATTAGTAAGGCAGGCAACTTTGTAATTCTTTTTTATCTTAATAATTAGATTTTTAACTTGCTTGTTTAATTTAGCATAGTTAAGTGTGATACTTATAAGCTTTTCAATCGAATAATCTGAACCTATGTCATTAAGGAAATTTGCATAAACCTGATGCATTGTAGTCTTGCCAAGCTTCCAATCTTTCCAAT
>CAZSRE010000001.1:25225-27839 GCA_964609195.1 Candidatus Woesearchaeota archaeon
ATATAGATTATATGCTGGGTAAATCTTATTAACCGGAATCTTTAGAACTTTAGAAAACTGCTGACATAACCCAAATAACCCAGATTCCTCGCTTTTCCTGCCAGCAACCACTCCACCATAATCAAATATTATTGCTTTTATCATACAACCTCTTTTTTATATATACCAAATATCAGACCATTATATACATTTATCTCTTCTACTAACTTAAAACCAAAACCAGACGATATTTTGATTGAGGCATCGTTTTTATGTGGTCATATAAGCTTAATCAAGAAAATCCTTTTCTCTAATTTTGTTTGGTAGATAGATTTCCGATATGAAACTTACTCCTTTAGAGCTCAATGCCTGGATTTCCACTTTAGCCTTATTTTCTTTCATCATATTAAACTGTCTCTGCCATTCTTTATTGTCCTTGAACCACTCATATTCTGATATTTGTTTCAATCTTGCGGTATCTTGGTCTGTAAACTTGATAAGATGTTTTTTGAGGTCATATTTGATTATATCATCACAGCTTATGCCAAGAAATTTAACTCCTGGTATAGTTAATCTTTCTGAAGCATACGATAAAGAGATAGAGCCATACTTAATCACAGAATAAATATAAAACCCCCACGGGTCATTATCCACCAGAATATATATAGGCAAATTATGTTCTTCATATAATCTTTGTAAGAGCCTTCTTATGCCTCTTGTAGTCTGACCTTGAGAAGTAACAAGTATAGCATTATTTTTAGCCCAGAATCTATCTTCTACTAATCTTTCATAGGTCGAAGCTTTCTCCATATACAAGACATATTTTGCACTAACTTTTTTAAATTCTACTTCGTCAGTAATTGAAGGTATCGAATATCCACCCCTACCCAGTTTAGAACAATCTATTGTATCGCCAGAATCTTCTAGGACAATATTTCCAACCATACTACCCATCTTATTAGCAGAAACATGCAGCTGCTCACGAGATAATCCAGTTATGACCTCAAGATCCTCTATTGCCTTGTCAGATTCTACTTGGTCATCTACGATATTAACATTAGTACTTGGAATGGTTCTTTTGGCCATATAAAAGACTCCTCTAAGATGCTCATGCTTTCCGGATTCTAGTAACTCTTTCTTGATTATGCTTGCAACTTCTACAGTCTGTAGGAATTTCTTTGCATGAGCTACATTGAAAAAGCTTCTAGTTCCGATCTTATCTCCGAGCCTTAGAGTCTTTGTCTTCTTATCATAAACTATGTTAGATAGAGCTCTTATTGGTATGCTAATAGATGGATTTTTTCCTTTTTCTACTTGGCCCACTAGATTAATGCCTAATTTTTTCAATTCATCCTTTGATTTACTTTGCTGTTTCGCCATTTTCTATTAAATCTTTCATACCTTTCTTTAATGTTTTTTCGAGATTCTCTCTAATCTTATTAGGGCTTTCCTCTGAAAGAACTGCCAATGAAGATGCTAATTCTGGAATATATTTTTCAAACAGGCTTATTCTATCCTGCTGCTCTTTTGCTCTAACTGTTTTGTTAATATAATGGACAAGTTTTCTTCCGCATTCTTGCAATGCAAGTTTAATTTCTTTTATTATTTCTGGATAATGGGCAATTGCTTCTTTAGCTTCTGAAGTAAATGGGACCCAGACAGATGCCATATGAATAACTATTGTTGCTGGCCCTACTGGAAGGCTATTAGATGATTGAGAGAGACCATAAGGGCGCCAGTTTGTATCAATGACAGATTCTGTAATTGCGCATGCTCCCTGCTGATAAAGCAACGGGACGCGATTTGCAAACCTCATTAATCTTACTTGACTTTCTTTATCTGAGCTTCCACCATATGCGGCTGCGACCTCGATCTGAAAGGGAAATCCGCGATAAACTGATGGCGGTCTTGTAGTGGCAACATAAAAATCAGCATTTATTTCTTTTCTTAGTCCCTTCTCCAGTAACTCTGGCCCAATTGGACTTAGACAATCTGTTGGAGGAGAAATAATCTTGGCTTGTTGCAGTGCTTTGAATAATGATTCTGCTTCTTGCTGAGCTATCCTGCTTGGGCGAGACCTTTCATATATTCCTGCTGCCTGGCAGATGTCTTTAGCTGTCTTAGATCCTATCCTTGAAAAATCATTCTGCAAGAATGATTGCAATGTGCTAGATTCTGTATCTTGCAGCATTGCTATCAATGTTCCAAGCTCTATGCCATGTGGATGCGGCTTTATTGCCTTTGGTTTTATAGGAAGATCATTTGTAACTCGCAAAAATTCTAGTTGCTCATTTTCTGGAGTGATGTAATGGATGCTTGCATGTGGGTTTACTATTGCTGTTTGTTTTACATATTCGTCAACGCTCTGCTTTCCTTTCATATATTTTGCTTCTAATTCCAACTCTATTTTAGTGCCATGGTCTTTCTGCCAGTCAATAACTGTTCCTTTAGATGTTAATGGTTCATTCTTCTTTGTATCTATTGTTAATTCATAATAATGTGCAGGCTCTTTTGGATGAATCTTTGAAGTAATCTTTGTTGGCTTACCTGTTGTCAATTGAGAATATAATACAGAAGCCGAGATGCCTATCCCTTGCTGTCCGCGATTTTGCGCATATGTATGGAATTTGCTGCC
>CAZSRE010000001.1:27849-44108 GCA_964609195.1 Candidatus Woesearchaeota archaeon
AGTAATTTTGCGAATATATTTGGGATCTGCTCTTTCACTATTCCAGGGCCATTGTCCTCTACAGTTACCTTGAATCTTGTTTCTCCTAGCTGTTTTATTGCTATATAAATGTCTGGCAGTACATCCATCTCCATGCAGGCGTCTAAGCTGTTATCAACAGCTTCTTTAACAGTCATTAATAATGCTCTTGCCGGATTATCGAAGCCAAGTAAATGCCTGTTCCTTGTAAAAAATTCTGAAATAGAGATTTCTTTCTGCTTCTTTGCTAGTTCATATGCTTTAATCTCTTCTGTCATCGTAGAGATAAGTTTTAGACGGTTGTTTATAAAAGTTATTATAATATCCTAGCCTATTGCTAGAACAATGCCAAGACAAAATTAATAAGAAAGAATAATATTAAAAACTTTATTCGTAAAGTTTTCTTATTTTATCTTCAAAATCTTGCCTTGAAGCTTCTGCAACAAATGGTTTTGAGACATCTAAAATTTGCTTTAAAGCAGGCATTTTTATCTTAGATTCTAAATTTTCGCGCCTAGCATCAGAACCTACGGTTCCGATACCTCCCTTGCGTACCCCGAGGAAACGGCCATTGCTGTCGAGGTCGTCGTTACCAACAAGGTCGTAGTTGTAGCCGTAGCCGAGATACAACAAACGGGCCAATGGCTCATTGCCTAAATCATCAGAATGCCAGACTCCAATTCTATTTCCACAAACCTTTTTATGATTTTCTAAGTACTTTTCGGCTATTTCCTTTCCACCTAGAAATGGGATTACCTGCGGATGGTCTAAAGCATCATCAACATCAATTAAACCTGATTTTGACTTTTTCAGAGTTTCATAAGGGACAAGGAATACCTGCTTATCATCTTGCTCTGCCAAATCAGCTAATCTTTGGAATTCTTCCTGAGGCATTTTACCTGCGCCTCTTATCAAGCCTTGGCTTATTGACTTTCTTATATTATCTGGATTAGAGAAATAATTGTCTGTATGGGCATACAATACTATCCTGCTTCCTGATTTTGTCCTGCCTGTTGCCCTTATGCTAGGAGTAGTATACCAATTTTCCCATGCTTCTGCATCTTTTGGAGAGTCAATTCTTAGATTGGCTAGCTCTGGCATGAATAATGCCTTATAGCCAGAATCCTGGCATTCGATTAAGGCTTTGCCTATATTTGAATTATAAAAAGACTTTGTTTCTGTCATCTTAACTCATATTACAGATAAATAGGCATTTATAAATCTTTCTATTTATTACTACTTATTAATAACAACTTTTAGCTATAGTCTCATTCTCAGATTTTTTCTCTTTTTTTCCAGAGTTTTGTACACATTTCCATGCTTACTGCCTGACAAGATGGATTCGAATGCTCTTCTAGCTAAAGAAACATTCTCTGTATAACCAATGATGCTGACTGTTTTCCCATACACAGAAACACTTGTGTCTGAGAGCTCTTCAATCAATCTCCTTGCTTTTCCATCCTGGCCGATGCATCTTCCTCTTAATCTTTCTAGCTTAGCTTTTGATTTTCCAGAATATCCCTGCATATCAATAACTTCCAATATGATATTTTCATTCTCTAATTCATACGCTAGTTCTGGATTAAACCCGCGAGCTATTGCTCTTACCATCTGCTTAGAATCATAAACATTTAGAGAATCATCGCCTGTTATTGCTATGTCTCCCTCTTTTGAATCTACTTTAATCCTTGTTTTAGTATCTTTTTCTATCTTTTTCTTAACGCTTCCTTTCTTTCCTACAAGGACTGCTACTCTTTCCAAAGGAATTTTTATATCTTCTCTGTACATGACTAGAATTCTTCGTTTTCAACCATTAATGCTTTGAGTAACCCCTTCCTCTTAAGATACTCTACTTGTGTTTTCTTGTATTTGAATATTATATCGCCTTTTTCTGTGCCAGTAAATTGCCAAGGCTCAACCAATAATATGTCGCCTTCATTTACCCATAGCTTTCTTTTTAACCTGCCGGGAATCCTGCAGATTCTTACATTGCCATCTAAGCAGCGGACCCTCATTCTTGAAGCTCCAAGCCTTTGCTCTAGAATTCCGAAGACCTGATTGCCGCGAGGAACCTTTACCCTACTGATATCTTCCTGTATTTCCTGCTGTCTTGCTTCTGCTTCTTTCTTCTTAGACATAATTTAGCTACAATAAACTTGTTTTATAAAGGTTTGGGTGCTCATTTTGTGAATATCTTTATTATGGCATTTTCAATATCTTTTATCTTCTTTTCATTTATTGAGCCAATCTTATAAAGTATGATAGATTTATCTGCTGTGAATAATTTGTTGGGCCTTATCATACTTGTTGTTTTTAAACCACCTGTCTTAAAATCATTATCTATCAGTTTGATAGAGTATCCATCATTTTTCGCTTCACTAGTAATCTGGCATAGGATGATATCATCCCCAGCTAGATTTGCAACCACTAAAGCTGGGCGCCTCTTATAAGAACTTAGGTCAGAGAATGGAAAGGGCAATACTACAACATCGCCTTTTACAGATTTTTCCATGCCTCTTCTTCCTCTTTGCTATTCCAGTCTTTTGCTAGGACTCTTTCGCTTGCTAATGCCGTTAACATTTTCTTATTTAACTGCTTTAATGGCCTTAGTTCCACCCTGTCCTCAAATGCTAGTATAGCTACTTTTGCTCCCTCTTCAAATCCCTCTATCTCTCTTATATCTTTAGGGATTACTATCTGTCCTTTACTTGTTATTTTTGCACTTTTAACTTCGACTAATGGCATTTTCATATCCTCTTATTTGTAAGAAATGTAAGATTAAGTATATAAAACTTTGGATGTTCATTTGAGAACTTCTTTTAGTAATTCTGGAAACTCTTCTGTCCCCATGTCATCTAAAGTATAATGCCCTCTTCCACTAAGTTCGATTACTCTACCGCCTAAAGCTTTATGGTAAATTTGCAAACTCCTCTTACCATCCTCTTCTTCATCATCAGCTGTAAACATTATAATTTCCTTTACTCTTGATTTAATTGTCTCTTCTATTTTATATCCATAGAACTCTTTTCTATTCCTGTCACTGCTATCTGGAATTTTCCAAGGTGCTACAAGAATTAGTTTCTTAATCTTTTGTTTTGTTTCACCCAACCAACGAACTAGAAAAGCACACCCACAACTGTGCCCTATAAGGATAGCATTGTGTGTAACTGTGTATTTTTCAAATTCTTTTTTAAATTTGGTGTAATCTGGTTTCCAAGGTTCTGGCATAAGAGGTGTATCTACTTGTATACCTCTGGAGATTAACTCTCTCTTGGTCCAAGGAATCCAATGCTTATCGTATGTTCTTGTCTCTTGATTCATAGCTTTCTCAACATTTGAAGGACATCCATGAATAATGATGCAATTACCCTTCATTTTCATAGGTCATTAGCCTCTTCTTGCTCTTCTTGCCTAAAACAGACAGTAACCCTATAGATTGCCTTGCCTGAATACCTGTCCTTAGAGAATAATTTTCTTGAAAGTATAATCTTTCCTTTAAAAGACTGCTTCAATCTTTTTCCAACTAGTGTTGCAAATTTTCTAGAAGATACATACAAATCTGTGCCATATTTTTTATGAATCTCTTGTGAAACAAAAACATCTGGATGTTTTTCCAACTGTCTTTTGACAAATTGAACAAGCTCTTTATTGTCTGGACGCAGTTGGATAGTCGCTTCGAAATATTGCCTATTCAATTGTCGCATACTGCGCATGTGGGATTCCCTCTATAGTTATAATATTCTCCTTTATGATTATGCCCGCTTTAATTCCAATCTTGATTGATTCTTTTCCAACTATGTTAACATTTTCTGCATTTTCTAAGAGAGTTATAATCTTCTCTTCTGCCATTACTTCCCCTTTGTAGAACCTTTCAGTTATGGTTAATTGCAAATCCTTTTCTTCAAACTTCTTTCCAATAAGGTTGCTGTCACAAACTGCGATAACATCTTTGAACTGCGTTTTATGAATTTTTACCAATATCATCCTAAAAAACCTGCCTTCTTCTCATTTTTATCGCTTTCCTTGGTTGCTTTTTCCCACGAGTTTACAAAAAGATTTGTAGATTCTGTTACTCTCTCTTTTATTTCTGGATAGGATTTGTGTAATTTGTTTATGTATCCTGCTTTTTCCTTATTGTTCTCAAGTAATGCTTTTGTCCCTTTTAGTTGTAATTGGATAAGTTTAGCATATAACTTTGTTATTTTTTCTTTATCTTTTTCATCCATATAACTATGCAAAGACATTGAGTAAAATGAGCTTGGGTTTGGATTTATAACAGGATAGATTAACTCAAGATGGCTGTTGATTGTGCTCATCATAATCCGTATAACTGAGTTCACCAGATTTCCACGTTCTAGATCTATCGCCCTGATTTCAAAAACATCATCCAGATCTTCAAATTCTGGAAGATGTTCTTTTTTAGAGAACACATTATACTCTTTTTTCAAATCTTCTAGTTTTGTCATATTCTTGCCCTAATCGGGTTCTTTGCACCGCATGCCTGGCATTTCATAAATAACACGTTATTCTCTTTTATTAATATAGTATCTGGCTTCTTGCATACCTTGCACAATACAAAGTCTAATGCATATTGCCCTATCTTTGAATTTATTAAAGAAGCAGCTAGTTTTCTACCTAAGATTAGCCTTGGACCATCTATTAATGCTGGTGTTGCTAGCTCTCTCTGCAGGTATTTTAATAAATGATCTGGCTCTCTTCCAAGTGTAGAGACAATTTGACTAAAGTTGGAGATTATGGTCTTATTCCCCTGTATATGTCCTTTTACCTTGGGCATCTCAAACCTCTCAACAGATGCCTGCTTTTCTGGAAGCTTTTCACGAGCTTTCTTCAGTAATTCTTCGTAACTTTCCATGAAAATGGCTAGAACAGAACAGGTTATAAATATTGTGTTTATTGCAGCAACTTAAGTTTTCCTGGTCTATATTCATATACTGCTCCTTCTTTGATAAGCTCAAATAGGGCAGCTTCTATCTCTTTTTTATCTATTTTTAAGTTAGAAGTTATATCATCAACACCTATGCCATCAGATGTGTTAGAATCAATAAATTCCAGCATCTTATTTCTAAGAGTAGGGGTAAGTCTAAACAATGGTGAGTCTTCTATCTTCTCTTCATGAAATAAAGCAGGCTTTTCTGTGTCTTGCTTGTGACTGATGGGATATTCTCTAAGAAGCTCTAATTGCCTGACTAATAGCCAATTAGAATCGTCAAGCCTCTTAACCATATCTGGAGAGATATAACGCTCCGCATTGTATTCTTTTACTCTACCAATTACTAAAGCAATGTCTCCTAAATTCAATAAAGATAATAACTGGGTACCTTGCTGCCATGTTTTTAATCTTATTACCCCAGAACCATCATCTAATAATGCTGAGGCATATCCTTCGCTAGAATTCAGAAATGTTATGTTTCCAATAATATTTACCCTGAATATTTGGGATCCATTTATGTCTAGATAATTCTGATCTTCTGTAGAAATATATCTCCCAGATGATATTTGCGATATCCATAGTTTATATGCTGTGTTCCTTTGTCTTAACATTGTGTACTCCCAGCTAATGCAAGGGGACTTCCTGACACGAAAGTTAAATCTTGCTCAGGAATCCGCGTTTTGGTTCAAATACCATTCCTTCTTTTCTCATCTTGTCAATAACTTCCATAACTTTGTCTTCATCTATGCCATGATTGCTAGCTTCGTTAACTACCTCCTGGAGCGGTATAGATTTACCCATCTTCTTCTCTAACTCATTGATAATCTCGCGTATAAGCACCATCTTACTTCTTTGTGCTGTTGTTATACCTGTTGAGATCTTGTCAATATCCATCTGCCCTGTCTCATAATCAAATCCGACCTGCATAAGACAATGTTTAAGCAAGCTAATTGCGCGCCTGGCATCATCTCTTTTTACCACACTTGAAAGTCTGGCTCTTGCAGACGCTTCTGCAAGCCTTACTAATGCTTCAAGCTGTCTTGCGGAGATTGGGATTGGCTTCAGCAACTCTTCATTAGAAGTTGATGGAGTAGAGTTTCTTAAGTTCACATAAAAATCTTTTATTTCATTAATCGCACTCTCTGTGAGCATTGGATGAACTCGTTGCCTTGCGTATGCAATATACTTCTTCATTAATGGAATTGAAATTTCTGATTTTATAGAATCTGGATGGCTATGTAGGTTAAGAACATGTGATGCTATCTTCTCGTCTTTCTCCCTATTTGGAAGATCTTTTATTGGGAAGATTAAATCAAATCTGTTGATTAGTGTAGGTGGGAGGTCAATCTGTGAAGCTATTGCCTGATATGGATCAAATCTTCCAAACTTCGGGTTTGCAGCCGCCAATACTGTTGTCTCTGCCTTTAATGTAGCCTGGATGTTTGCCTTATGGACTGTAATTCTTTGCTGCTCCATTGCTTCATGCAATGCAGACCTATCTTCTGGATTCATTTTATCCATCTCGTCAATCATTGCAAAACCACCATTTGCAAGAACCATTGCCCCAGCTTCTAAAGCCCATCCCCTTAGGAACTCATCTTTTACTACAGTAGCTGTATTATGCACTAAAACACCGTTGACTATGAAATTATGTGAATTTTCAACAGTTAGGTCATATACATATGGATAATCACATTTTATTACTTGTTTATTTTTTACCTTGTCCCATAGTATATCTGAATTGGCTAGATTATATAGTGTGTCTATGTTTTTGTGTTTGTAAGTTATTAGTTTAGGCAGTAATTTTAATAGGTATGCTCTACTGATGCCATTTTTATCTTGCCTATTCAATATTTTAATCTTTAGGTCTCTTTCAATCTGATTGATTAGCTTTCTTGCATTGGGGACGACATCTATATTGGTATTTGCTTTGGTTATTTTATTTATTATCCTATCTAGTTTCTCTCTTTTTTCTTCATGATTAAAACCTATAAATCTCCTGAATTTCTCTAGATTATCTCTCCCATATATTGATATAATAAATTTAGTATATTTGCCATTTATTTTTTTATTGACTGTTGGCTTTTTTTCTCTTATACTAGAAATTATCCCATATCTTAACAAAACAAGCTTTAGCTTTTCTGAGAATACTTTGCTAGTTGATGTGCTCTCAATATAATTACTACCTTTTGTTGTTCTTTCAATACACCCACCATCTGTATCAAAATAACCACTTAGATAATAAGACAATAACTCATTTGGTAGATTCAACAGTGTATTACTCATATCTATTCTATGCGACTTTAGTGAAGTTGGGATGCCAAGAGAATTTAAAATTTCAAAAACTAATTTAGAGCTGAAGCGGTAAGACTCTGGCCTTTTATCTGATTGCTTACTTGATATTTTTGGTTTAATATTAAACAGCTGTTCACTAATATTTCTAAACCTATTCATTAATTGTTTTGAGCTATTGGAAAATCTTATTGTAACTGTATGCTGTCCCTTGCTTAAATCACCATCTCCAGCGATTAAACCGGCTAGATAGAGGAGCTCGTTGTTTAAATGTTTGGGAAGGCTAATCATGTGACCATTATAAAGCGAATACATTGTATCTTCGCATATAATGTTCTTTAATGGAAGATTTGCTGACTCAGATAACTTTCTTAATGCATTTAATTTAATATTACCTCTAGCATTTTCATTTATCCAGTGGTGATAAAGATTGTTTTCTGGTAATTTTAGTTTCTTAGCTAGTGTTCTTTTATCTACCTTAAGATTGTTGCATGTTTTAGTAATAAGGTGGTTTACCTTATCTTTTATACCAATAACAACTGGGTTTGATTTTATTAAATCTAAAACTAGTGCATCTTTTGCATTATCAGATTTAAAGCTCAAATTTCTAGTAGTCGCAATATAGTCTCCAGCCTTAAATTGAATAGCTTCTTTCCAAGATAGATCTTCAGTATAGAGTTTTGTATTGGGAGTTACAATTAACTCTTTACCTAACTTAGTAATTAGTTTTATCATATAATCTGGTGGATTTATTCTCCAGAGCTGGTTTATTTCTTTGGGCTTGATTTTTAGATTTGAGTCTAGTGTGAATATCTTTTTATCAGATACTATATTAGATGAATTCCAGATTCCTTCATCGTATATCTGTCCATAATTTACTAAATTTTCTTCAACTATCTCTTTTATTTTATATATACCGCCAGGGTTTGTTAAAACTAAACTATCTGGGGCGATACATAATCCTGCACCTGAGGTGCTCTTGCCTGCTATATACCTGCCCTTAGGAGCCATCTTAGACAAATAAAGTAGGATGGTTGATTTTGCTGAACCTGGGTCGCCAACGAGCAGGACATGCATATCACCTCTAGTCTTAGTTCCATCTTCTTTTGTTTTTCTAACACCACCCATCAATTGTAAAACAAGAGCTTCTTTGACATCATCATGGCCAAACACTGTTGGAGCTATACTATTTTTTAATTTATCATAGATTCTTGGATCTGCACCTAAACTCTTAATTTCTGCCTCATCTTCTGGAGCTATTATTATATCTTCGTAAGTTTGCTCCAATGGCTCTATTTGGTTAGCTTCTGCAGCTATATCATAACGTACAGACTGGGCACCCGTCTTGAGAGATATTGCCACTTCTTTTATTATACCTGTGACTCTTATTTTGCTGCCTGGTGTGGTTTTCTTTTCCATTTTTGGCTCTACAAGATCTTCCCTTAAGAAAACAGAAAGACGTTTAGGCTGTTCTCCACCTTCCAAAGATTCTGGGGCTTCTTCAACCACTAGACGCTGAGCATCAACTAGCTCCTTGCTTACCAAGGTAAATCTGCCCCTTCTAGAACACGTGCATCTTGTAGGCTCTTTGAATTTAGTATCTACCTGATGGATTCTGATCCTATTGCCACATGCCGGACATTCAAAGGTTGCAGAAGTAATCTGCGGCCTTACATCAGAAGATTGACGAACTATACCTTCAAAAGCTAGAAACTTACCAAGATGTTCAGATCTTATATCCCTGATCATAAGGCGGTGGCTCTTTGGTAGATTAGAAATTCTTACCCTTATATTCTTATATGGTACGTCAAATGACTCAAGAGCTATTTCAGCAGCACGTATTACTTCTTCCGGTTCATTAATCAAAAGCTCTGCAAGTTCAAGATTAAATTTTGATAGTTCTAAAAAATCGAGTATTAAAGATCTGCTTCCTTTCTGCACAATCTCACTAACCTGATTTGTATAAATAGATGAAATAAAGTCTCCAAATGATTCCACCTGTTTTTGCGCGTCTAAAGCCATCTTCCACCCCCTTAATGAATGCCTATTAAGGTCATTACTATTTAAATATTTAATTATGGTTAAGTATACTGAATAATCTAGAACTTTTGCTTACTTTTTGCTAACTTTTGCAAGATTTTTTACAAGCTTATCTACAGCTTCTCTTAATTTAGCTTCTGATCTAGTTCCTGTACAGACAATCTTGCCGTTGCTAAATAACAGGAATGTTGCTCTTGTGCCTGGTAGTTTATAGACCAAACCAGGGAATTGCTCTGGCTCATATTCTGTGTTACCTAAATCCACTGCAAGTGCATTAAGATTTAGATCCATATCGATTGCGCATGATGCTACCATGTTCTGGACCTTTATCTGCGGCTTGACTGTAATCTTTACACCTATTTTCTCTATATTCTGGATTATCTTGGTTACGGCTTCTTTAACTTTGGCCATAGATCTTGCACCAGTGCAAACGATATTTCCTGAGGAGAAGATTAATGCTGATGTTTTTGGCTCCTTTATACGCATGACCAAACCAGGGAATTGCTCTGGATTATATTCTGTGTTAGGAAGAGTTTCTGCAAGTTTTATCAATGGAATATCTTGTTCTAGTGATGCTGATGCGACAATGTTGACTACTTTTATTTCTTTCTTCATTATATCACTTAACAGAAGTTATATATGGAAAGGTTTATAAATGTATTTAAAAAGGTTTCGTTTAGGCAAATAGGTCCATAACCATTATAGACTAAAAATAATGGGTTTAATGCCCAAAACAGATTCTCTAGCATGCAGTTATAGAGCTTGACTCTACTATGCTAGTTGTGCAAAATATATATCCATTGTTACCTTTTATTCTTGGAATAATTGATATTTTCTTTATTGTGCCAACTTCTGGGAAATAAGTGAGTTCAATTCTTTTCTTGTCGAAGGGCAGTAGATTTGTTCCAGGTGGTGTAGGTTGTAATAATATCTCTTTATCTCCTTCTACTTTTATCAGCAGAAAATCCCCATCAATCTGCCTGTCTTTCTTATTTTCTATGCTTATATGAATTTTTGAATCATAACAGATTTCCGAGATTGCAAGTTCAACATCTGTTGTACATGTTATTGCTTTTTCAGCAGTAAGACTTGTCTCTTCTGTAGTCTGTTTTAAAAAATTAGTTGACCATAGCAGGATAAAAGAAGCAAGAGCTATAACTATTCCTATGATAAGTATTATAGATATTAATTCAGACAATCCTTTTTTATTCTTCATGAAACATTAAATATCAAGATATATTTCGAAGGTTACATCTTTGATTACCTCTTTTGAATAAGTGCTGTATTTCTTATCAGGCAATGAAGTTATTAATGTTTTTGCTCCCACCTTATCTTTTAGCTCATTTATCCATTTACCAAGGTCTAGCTTAGACACTACTACAATATTGATCTTGTCTACTTTAGTTAATCCTGATTTTTTCCTTAGCGATTGAATTCTCCTGGTTAGTTCACGTGTATACCCTTCTTTTTCCAGCTCTGGAGTTAATTTAGTATCTAACTCTACACTAAACTGCCCTTTCTTTAGAATTAACTCTTTAAGGTTTGCTTGTTTTTGTATAATGCTAACAAGCTCTTTCAATTCTTCAGGTTTTTCTAATTGCACCATTGCTTTTTGCAATGGCCAGCGAACATTTATCTTAGCTTTTTCTCTTTCTGCCAATATTGTTTGGATAGTAGATTTAGCCATTGAGAATCTTGTCTCTAAGTCTTTACTTATCTTTTTACTGTCTGCTTTAGGCCATTTATGATGGTGTATGCTTAACTCTTTTAGATTGAATTCTTTTCTTAGATTCTGATATATGCCTTCAGTAATAAATGGGCAGACTACAGAAAGCATTTTAATTGACTCTAGAAGAACATGATGTACGCAATTGATTACAGTTTGCTTTTGTTTGTTTGTTGAAGTTGCCTTGTCTCTTATTAATTGAATATATGTTCTGCTTAGCTCAAGCAATAGATCTTCTATCTGATTTGTTATCTTATCTATATTATAACTATCTAGGTTTTCAGTAACATGTTTTATTGTTGAGTTCAATTTTGATATTATGTATTTCTCTTCTATATCAAGGTGATTAAGCTTTGTTGGTTTTAGACCACTGGTATTGCATAAATCGAGCAAGTAGTTATGAATGTTCCAGAAGACAACTAAGTTTCTGTAACGCAAAGCAATCTCTTCCCAGGAGAAGTTCATGTCTTCTCCAGCAGCAACTGTAAATGTAAAATAACGGACAGTATCTGCCCCATACTTATCTATTATTTCATAAGGAGAGATCACATTGCCAAGGCTTTTTGACATCTTTACACCAGAAACATCTGTGAGCATGCCATGCATATATACACTCTTGAAAGGAGCTTTTTCAAATGCGAGCATGCTTGCCACCATTAGCAGATTGAACCACCCTCGAACTTGCTCTCTTGCCTCAAGTATAAAGTCTGCAGGGAAGAACTTCTCGAAATAGTCTTTTCTCTCTGGATAGTAAAGGCAATTCCACGATGCCGTTCCTGCATCTATCCAGACATCAAGAACATCAGGAATTCTTGATTGCATATTCCCGCAGCTGCATTTAATCTTAACCTCATCGATCCATGGCTTGTGAAGGTTATCTGGAACCTTATCTGCTAGTTTTCTTAATTCTGATTCTGAACCAATGACTGTAAACTCCTTGCAGCTTGCACATTTCCAAATTGGAACTGGAGTACCCCAGAACCTCTGCTTAGTAATAGAATTGTCTCTTAGATTTTCTAGCCACGAATCAAATGCATTCTTTCCAGAAACAGGGACCCAGCTTATTTTTTTATTAGCTGCCAGCATTTTCTTCTTAAGATCTTCAACCTTAAAGAACCATTGTCTCGTTGTTCTGAATATTATGGGATTATTGCAGCGTTCGCAATGGGGGTATTCATGAGTCACTTTTACAACAGCAACAATGTTGCCAGAATCTTTCAAAGATTCTATAAATTTCTTGTCATCTTTCTTAGCTATTAAACCAGATAACTTACCCATATTGCCTGAAAATATGCCTAGTTCAGATGTTGTATTATATGGTGGCAGATTATTTTTATGTCCAACCTCATAATCTTCTGGTCCGCAACCTGGTGCACAGTGTACTAAGCCTGAGCCTGCAGATAATGAGACATATTCTTTACTTAATATTATAGTATGAACTTTTGCATGATTCTTTTTTAATTCTTTGAATTCCTGTATCTCATCTATCCATGGATGTATATATTCTAAGCCAGATAGCTTTTTCCCTTTGAATTCATCTAATACTGTGAACTTCTTGCCTGCTACACCTGTTATGACACTAACTGCAAGATCTTTTGCTACGATCCATGTCTCTCCCCCAACTTTTGCCCTGATGTAATCAATTTCTGGGTTTACCATTACAGCTAGATTGAATGCTATCGTCCAAGGAGTAGTTGTCCAGATTATTAGATATTCATCTTTTTTAGATTTTAGCTTGAATTTAACAAATACAGAGTCTTCAGTAATTTCTTTGTACTCTTGCTCATGTTTAGCCAGTGCTGTCTGATGATGCGCGCACCAGCTTAAGCTCCTATATCCTTCGTAAAGCCTGTTCTTCTTATAAGCTTCCTTGATTAACATCCACTCTCCTGATATATAGCTATTTTCTATAGGCTTGTAAGCATGCTCAAAATCCATCCATATTCCAAGTCTTTTAAGATCATTATTTATAAGCTCTGCATTGTCTGATGAGAATTTTCCACATTCTTTTATGAACCTGTCAAGGCCAAATCTTAGAATATCTTCTTTAGTAGACAATTTGAATAGATTTTGCACTTTAACTTCTGTCGGCAAGCCATGCATATCATACCCTGCACGATCCCATACATCAAATCCTTTCATCCTTTTATAGCGCATTACTAAATCTTTTAATGAATTATTCCATGCATGCCCTAGATGAAGCCTGCCTGAAGTATAGGGCGGGCCTTGCAGGAAATAGAACTTTTTTCCTTTTGAATTTTTCTTCTTTAATGATTCATAGATGTTATTGTTTTCCCAAAATTTTAGCACCTCAGGTTCTAGTTTAGAAGGATCGTACATATACTTGAAAGTTCTAAAGGCTATTTATATATCTTTTGCAGGAAGAACATAATGACCTTATACGTCGTATAAACCAAAAGCAAAGGTTTATAAATAATCGGAAGGTTTGGGAAATGGTAGCTATACAGCGTATAGTTATTATATAATATAAGGAGAGTAAATAATATGTATAGAAATGAAGGTTTTAAGGAAAGAGGCGGTGGATTTGCACCTGTCCATGTAGGTGAAGAAGTAGATGTTAAGATAGAGGCTGTTGGTGAGAAAGGAGATGGCATAGCCAAAGTAAAGGGTTTTGTACTATTTGTGCCTAACACTAAAGCTGGAGACGAGGTTAAGGTTAAAATAACCAAAGTCTTGAGAAAAGTAGGTTTTGCTGAAGTTGTCGGACAAGCCGGTGGAAAACACGAAAAGCACGAAAAAGCAGAGAAATCCACGGATGGAGATGAAGTGGAAGAGTCTACTGATGAAGAATCTTCAGATTCAGATGATGAGTTCACTGAAGACTCTGAAGAGTTTGGCGACGAAAAGAATTAATTTCAAGCTAACACATTTTTCTAATTCTTTTATTTTTTATTTTATGTAACTTCTTTAAATCCTGATTGTATCATATCTTTAGGCCAGCCAGCCTTTATCAATGCTTCTTCTATCTGTTCTGGACTATAGCCTCTGTCTAATGCCTGTTTCATATACCTAAACAGATCAGACTTAGTCTGGGATTGTTTTGTTGTTTCTTTTGGTTTTCCATGTTTCCTGGCTAGTATTGTTGCTACGACTAGGAGCACTATAAAGAGCAATAACGCTAATGTTATTATGACTAAGGAAATGATTGAATAGCTTTCAATTATATCTTCTGTTTTTTGCTCTAGGATTGTTGTCTCTTCTGTAGTATCTGGAAGCTGGCCTGCGATACAATCCCTAGTATCTGTTCTTGAATATATACTGTAGCATGAATTCAAGTCTGTACAATCTCTTGTTTGCACACCATTAGTACATGCAGACCATGTACTGCAATAGTAACTTGGACTGCATATTATGGTAGTTGTACCTGATCCTCCTCCCGTAGGAATAGTGGTTGTAGGAGAAGCTTGAGTTACAGTTACAGCTGAGGAATTTCTCCATGTGCTATTTGAAAATCCATCACTGGACGTTTGAGAGCATCTAAGAACATCTGGTGGATTACCATTACCTGAAACAGATAAGTCTAGTGTATCTAAAATCTGACCTATGATTGGAAGATTATTTTTATACCACCTGAAATAATCCTTTACATTTGGATGGTCATCTGCATCATAATATTGGCCTGGAATACATCTTATTGTTGTGCCTGTATCTGGGGCAGAGTTATTTATTATGGGGGCAGTCAATAGAACAGGCGCGTTATTTTTTATGATAATAGTCCCTATGGTTCTGCCTGTTATGTTTATCTCCATTATTAAAAATACACTTAGAAATATGATTAGAAATGTTCCTAAAGGCAAAATTATCGTTCTCTTTTTATCCATCTTGGCTAAAAGTAAGGGTTAAAATCTATATAAAAGCTTTGACAGAATTATTTCTTTTTCTTAGTATGCTTGTGTGATATTAATATGATAATAGCTAAGCCTACAATAAATACAATAGAGCCAATTATTAACATTGTTGTATTAATGAACGGTTTTTCTTCTACTGGGATTGGCATATTGTCTCTTGTTCTTGTAGCAACCACATTTACCTTTAACGGGTAACCGCAGACATCCTGCTTGACAACTGTTCCAGCCTGTTCAATAGCATCCTCACAATGAACGCATAGTTCACCAGTATACGTGCCAAAATTTGTGTTTTTTGGAACTGTTATTGTACCAATGATGTCTTTTCTCTGGCCGGGGGAGACTAATGCTGTTTCCGGAAATGTTACTTCAAGTGGAAATCCTTCCTTAATAGAATAACTACATTTTTTCTCATATTCTGAAGGAACTACCTGAATTTGGAATTTAAATCTGTCAGATTCGCCTCTCAATAGCTCAAGCTCATAAGGCAATGGCCTAGTTACGCCATATGCATATACTACAGCTGGGGCTATAAATAGAATCAGAAATACTATAACCAATAATGTAGTAAGGTTTAGTTTATACATGTAAGCTCCTTGTTATAGCTATTGTATTGTTATATAGGCCAGGTAATAAACCTAACGGCGGCCTTATCTGATAAAATGTAGCAAGTGTTTCGTTTAGCAATGGACTGTTACATAAATCTGAGTTACAGTTCTGCAAGCCAGTATTAGGATCAAAGAATGTATTTGCATATACTAATAATGTTATTGGTATGCTTGCTGCTGGTTCTAATGAGAAGTCAGCATCATCATCTATGAAAAAGTCATCATCGCCTTCAACACTTAAATTCCAATAGTCGTTATCAGATACAGGGTCTGTAACCCGCCATTGCAAATCTAGATCTATATTGCCCCAGTTCTCCATTACTGTTGCGGTAGTATTGACATTAAATACATTAAGTGTTATTGATGAGCCACCTAGCAGGATGATGCTTGGGTAGTAGGCAGCATTTAATTGGTTATATGTAAATGTTGTTAAATTTTGTAGGTCGATAGCTCTTTTATTTCCTGAGCCTACTGAGATGTCTTCAGTTATGTTGGCCCTGACTTGCCATGTGCCAGAGTCTTTCCAGAATTCTGGTGTGCCTGTGCTAGCATTACCCAATATCTCGTAATAGCAATCATCTCCTGGACCGAGGCTTACTTTGTTTAAAGTAAATTTGTACTGGACATTAGAATCTCTACATGATGTTATTGTTGTGTCGCATAAACCTGCTTTTGCAATATGGCCAACAGCACAGTCTCCATCTCTGTCTGTTGCCCTCATTCTTATTGCTAGGAATGCAGTTGAATGTACTATTGGA
>CAZSRE010000002.1:0-10063 GCA_964609195.1 Candidatus Woesearchaeota archaeon
TTTCTTTAGTAAAGAAACCTTAAGGAAAGAAAATTAAAGAACATTAATTAAGAAACCTTTTTAGAAAAAGCTTGGATGGAAAAAAGAGAAAATTTTTAGGAAAAGAAAGTGTTAACTGCGTTTCTTCTTACCAAATTCTTCGTAAAACAAAGTGTTTGCCAAAGGAATCCTGCCTATCTTAACAGGTTTTTCATCAGGATAGCCTAGAGTAAGCATAATCATAGGCTCAAAATGTTCTGGAAGCTTTAGCAGCTTGCTGACTGCTTCCTTGTCAAATATACCTATGTAGCATGTTCCAAGCCCATGAGATGCAGCTTTAAGCATTATGTTGTTTGCTGCTATGGTGCAGTTTTGTAATGACAATTCTTTATATCTTTCTTCATATAGCCTTTTGATATTTGAATAGTCTGCGCATATTACAATTATCGCATGTGCAGTCTGCATCCACATCTGCTTGAGGCTTGCAATTGCCAACTGCCTTTTTTTCTCGTCTTTTGTGACTATTATAAAACGTGAATTCTGGACATTGCCAGATGATGCAGAATGAGTAGCACCACTTAATATGTCTGAAAATATGCCCCAAGTGACTTTTTTATCAGAATACTCTCGGATAGAACGCCTAGATTCTAATGCTTTATCAAGATCCATACCAAAACTTTTAAATTACATGGATATTTATAACTTTCCATGGACTACAGCGAGCTTTGCAATTATTATCAAAAATTAGATTCTACAACCAAGAGATTGGAAAAGACAAGTATTCTTGTTGAGTTACTGAAGAAGACTTCTGTAGAAGATCTGAAATCTGTAATATATTTATTGCATGGAACTGTTTTTCCAGAGTGGGATCCTAGAAAACTTGGAGTAAGCTCCCAGATAATAATCAAGGCATTAGTTACATCTATGGGTGTTGGCAAGGAAGAGGTTGTCAATCTCTGGAAGAAACTTGGAGATCTAGGATTGGCTGCTGAAGAGATGGATAAGAAGAAAAAACAGAAGATACTGCATAGCGAGAAGTTAACAGTCAAGAAAGTATTTACAAACATAGAAAGACTTGCAACATTAGAAGGCAAGGGAACTGTCGGTAATAAGGTACAATTGCTTGCTGAGCTGTTGGGAAATGCTGATTCTATAGAATCTAGGTATGTTGTTAGAACTGTTCTTGGAAATTTGAGAGTTGGAGTTGCTGAAGGCATTGTGAGGGATGCAATTTCACATGCATATAATAAAGAAGTAAAAGAGATTGAAGAGGCATTCAACTTATTGCTTGATTATGCTGAGGTTGCTGTCTTAGCTAAGGAAAATAAGCTGCATAACGTTGAATTGCATGCTGGAAGACCAATAAACATGATGCTAGCTGTGCCTGCTACTGATATAAATGAAGCTTTTGAGATAATTGGGAAGCCTGCTCAATTTGAATACAAATTAGATGGATTTAGATTACAGATACATAAGAATGACGGAATAAGACTGTTCACGAGAAGATTTGAAGAAGTAAGCAACCAATTCCCAGATGTAATTGAATTTGTAAAGGAACATGTTAACGGTAAAAGCTTTATTATTGATTGTGAGGCTGTGGGAATAGATAAAAAGACTGGTAAGTATTTGCCATTCCAAAGCATAGGGCAGAGAATAAGAAGAAAATATGATATAGGAGAAATGTCTAAGAATTTTCCTGTTGAATTGAACTTATTTGACATAATCTACTACAATGGAGAAAACTTGTTTGCTAAACCACTAGAAGAAAGAAGAAAATTACTGGAGAAGATTGTCAAGCAAGAAAAAGGAAAAATAGTCCTGACTAAGAAATTAGTTACTGACAATGAGAAAGAAGCGAATGATTTCTTTAAACAAGCATTAGCTGCTGGAGTAGAAGGATTGATGGGAAAGAACCTAAAAGGAGAATATCGGCCAGGCAGATATGTTGGCGGATGGGTAAAACTAAAAAAAATCCTTGAACCACTAGACTTGGTGGTTGTTAAAGCTGATTGGGGGGAGGGAAAGAGAGCAAACTCTTTGAGCAGCTACACTGTTGCCTGCAGAAACGGCAGCAAATTAGAGGAGATTGGAAAAGTCAGCACTGGAATGAAAGAAAAATCAGAAGGATTGACATTTGAAGAAATGACCAAGCTGCTAAAACCATTAATAACTAAGAGCCATGGAAGGGAAGTAACTGTCAGACCAGAGATTGTTGTTGAGATAGGGTATCAAGAAATACAAAAAAGCACTAACTACTCATCTGGTTATGCGTTAAGGTTTCCAAGAGTATTGAGATTGAGGACAAATGAGAAAACTGTCAAGCAAATTAACACAGTCCAAGATATTAAAAAGATTTTTGAGGGACAGTTAGGCAAGAAAAAACAAGGAAAATTCAATGTTCATTAACACTTTTAGGAAAAGCGTTAACTGAAAATGGAAAAGCGTTAACGGAAAATTAAAATTAAAATTAAAATTAGATGATATACAATAATAATCTTTATATATAGCATAGTTGTTATCATCTTGTAGTCTAAGTCATTATACAGTGAAGAAATAGATTAGATATTAATGGTTATAAAAAAGATGGTGAACCTAAGGAGGGTTATGAGAGGATGATTGTCAAAGAAGAATTTTTAAACAAGTTGAGACAGTTTTTTGGACTGAACCTATATGAGGTCAGGATTTGGACTGCATTGCTTTCTCGGGGTGTATCTACTGCTGGTGAATTGAGCGACATTGGTAATGTTCCTAGATCAAGAGCATATGATGTTCTTGAAAGCCTTGAGAAAAAAGGCTTTGTTGTAATGAAACTTGGCAAGCCAATCAAGTACATGGCTGTTGAGCCTGGCGAGGTTGTCGATAGAGTAAAGAAGTTGCTGAAGGAAGAAGCAGATGATCATATTAAACGATTGGAAGATTTAAAAGCTACTGATGTGCTTGGGGAGTTGAATTCTCTGCATAAACAAGGGATTGAATTTATTGAGGTTAGTGATTTATCAGGGGCAATAAAGGGAAGACACAATCTGTATACTCATCTTGAGCTAATGATTAAAAATGCTGAGAAAAATGTTACTATAGTTACGACAAGCAAAGGACTTATGAGAAAAGTAGAGGCTATGAAGCCTGAGCTTGAGAAACTTTCTAAGAAAGGAGTAAAGATAAGAATAGCTACTCAAATAACTAAGGAAAATGCTTCTATAGTTAAGGAAGCCATGAAGTTTGCTGAGGTAAGGAATCTTGAGAAGTTCAATGCAAGATTCTGCATCATAGATAATAAAGAGTTGTTATTGATGGTAATGCATGATGAAGAGACTCATCCAACTTATGATGTTGGAATATGGATGAATACACCTTATTTTGCTGGTGCACTAGTTGACATGTTCAATCAGACATGGAATAGCCTTGAGACAGCTGAGAAGGTTGTTGACAAGGTGAAGTAATCAGAACTATGGATTGGAAAGAGTTCATTAAACCAAATAAGAGAAAGTTTGTTATTCTTTTATCTTTAATCGTTTTGTCAATATTCCTGTTGTCTATTAGTTTTATTGAAGATTTTTTCCGTATATTTTTAATTCCTATAACAACATGGCCAATTGATTTTTTTAATTTGATTACTAATTCAGCATTTAAACCAACAAGTTGTGGTTTTCTGTGTTTTCCAACAATTCCACAACTGTTATTTGTATTGGTTTTTGATATAATCTTTTTATATTTGCTTGCATCGGTTATCTATTTGATGCTATCCAAGAAAAATAAAATCAATTAACCTGTAAACTTATTTCCCCTTTAGCTTTTATTTCTTGATATACTCTAGTTAATATCTCGCTTCTTCTTTTAATTTCCTGAGATGGAAGCTGTTTTAATTTAGACGCTTTTGTGCCATGCATTGCAGAATATTTTGAAATGTTTAGAACTTCTGGCTTTGTTTCCTCAATTAATCTTATTGTATCTTCGAAGTCTTGCAAATCTTCTTCTGGATAACCAATGATAATATCTGTGGATATTGTAATACCTGGAAATTCTTTTCTAAAAGCGGAGACTATTTTCTTGAATTCTTCTACAGTATGAATCCTGCGCATGTCTCTCGTTACTTTTTCAGATCCTGATTGGACAGGAATATGGATGAATTTTACTATCTTATCTGACTTATATGCTTCGATTAACCTTGGAAGAATCTTGATTATGTGCCATGGATTTGCCATGCCTACTCTAATCTTGTAGTTTCCTGGAATAGTAACTAATTCTTCTAGTAATTCTGGAAGGTTTGTGCCTATATCAAAGCCGTAGCAACCAGTATCTTGGCCTGTTAGATATATTTTCTTACAGCCATCTTTAACTGCAGATTCTAATTCCCGTTTAATATCTCCTATTCTGTATGATGTTAGATTTCCACGAGCTAATTTAGTTCCACAGAACGAGCAGTTAGAAAGGCAGCCTTCCTCTATAGGCAAGATTCCAATTTCTTTATTAAGCCTTATTCTAGGAATGTTTATTTTATTTTCATGAATGGATCTAAAGGTGTCTCTTGGATTTTCTATAATATCATTTATTTTAGTTATAGAATTTGTGTCAAATAAAGCATCTACATTTCCCACGTGTTTCCTTACATCTATTACTTTAGTTAAACATCCACCAACTATTATCTGTTTATCCTTAGGTATATTTTTTATAAAATGAAGTTCTTTATTCTGAGTTTTTAATTTAACTGCGCATGTATTTACAATCACAGTATCTGCTTCGTATAAGTTATTAACTAAAACATTACCTGATTGATGTAGTAACCCAGCTAACTGTTCTCCGTCAGCCTTGTTTTGTTGGCACCCGTAAGTCTGCAAGTAAACCTTGGCCATAAGCCTTATAAAGGAAAGTTTGAGTTTTTAAAGCTTATGAAAGAAGTTAAGCAGATTAAGATTAAGAAAGGAATGAGGGTAGATGAGCTAGTTAAAGAGATGAATAATGCAGGAGTAATGGGTAGCGGCAGATTGGGGAAAGCTGTTGATATTGCTGAAGCAATGGTTAAGGATAAAGATTGCAAGGTGTTCTTAGGGATTGCGGGTGCTTTAGTTCCTGGTGGACAGAGAGAATTACTAATTGAAATGATTGAGAACAAATGGATTGATGTTCTTGTAACTACTGGAGCTAATTTAACACATGATTTAGCAGAGGCTCTTGGCTATCATCATATGCAGGGAAACAGCAAGGAAGATGATACTAAATTAAGAAAGCAGGGATATGACAGGATGTATGATAGCTATATGCCTGAAAAAGTTTATGGAAGCATGGAAAATTTCTTTGAGAAGAACTTTGATACTCTTGCAAATAAGGAAACAATTAAAGAATTTCTATGGGAAATTGGAAGATTAACACCTGGAAGAAGCATGTTAAAAACTTGCTATGAAAATAAGATTCCAGTTTTCTGTCCTGCTATAAGTGACTCTGGAATTGGGTTGATGATATGGGGAAGATTGGTAAAAGGAAAGAAGATAAATGTGAATGCTTTTGAAGATATAAAAGAGATAATGGACATTGCCTGGACTGCTAAAAAAACAGGGGTAATTTATCTCGGAGGAGGAGTTCCGAAGAATTACATCCAGCAGGCTATGCAGCTAACTAAGGGAGCAAGTTATGGACTGCAAGTAACTATGGACAGGCCTGAGCATGGTGGAAGCAGCGGGGCAGAGTTGAAGGAAGGTATAAGCTGGGGAAAATTAGACCCGAAAGGAAGTTATACTGATTTGATATGTGATGTTACTATAGCTTTACCGATTATTGTTGCTAGCTTGAAGGATAGGCTATAGAATAGAAATATTTATAAATATGTAAATATTTGATATAAATATGTCACAAATATTAGAAAAAACAAGGATTTCGCATAGTCCAAATTTAGATACTATACAAATGGTAGAAGATATTATAAGGAAGGCTAAAGAAGTTATAAGTGTAGCTGAGATAAAGAGAAGGCTGCCAAGGAAGGTGAATCATAATACTTTAAAGATAATTCTTGGTTATTTACAGAATAGCGGGAAGATAGAATTTACTGTTAACGGTGTAGTATGGATTTTCTTGCCTAGAGAAGACATTAAAGAGATTTTAAGCAAGGGAAGAACATGGACTTAAAGAAGAAAGAGAAAACAGTCAAGATTATAGGCAATGCTGAAATTGCTTTGGCAAGATTAGAAGAAAATATTAAATCTTTTGAGTCTATTGGAAAAACTCCAAATAAATCTGATGTTCAATTGCTTAAAAGCATTAAAAGAGCTTTAGATAATTTAAAAATAAATCCATTTGTAGGGGATCAAGTCCAGCATAATTTGTGGCCTAGAGAATATGAAGATCTTCCAAATCTTTTTAGAATTGAATTGTCTCAGTTTTGGAGGTTATTGTATTATGTTGTTGGTGATGAAGTTAAAATTATAAGTGTGGTTTTTGAAATTGCAGATCACGATAGATATAATAAGATATTCGGATATAGAGGTAAATAAACTATAAGAAAAATGATGAACCAAATCACTCTAGAAGCTAAAATGAAAGAAAAACCATTAAATAGAGAAAATTTTCTGCAATTTTTAAAAGAAAAGGTCATTAGAGTGAATAACACCCGTCCAATACGGACTGCTATGATCTTTAAAAGACTTGAAAAGGAAGATAGATATGAAATAAGCATTGGTTCTCTTTACCCTAGAGAAGAGCAAGAAATCTCACTAGTGCATGAAGTAATCCATGGTCATTATGGTGCTCTGGGTTTGGTTGATAATCCTGAGAAGCCGGAAATTGAAAACTTAATTGAGCATGAATCAAAATTATTTTATAAAGAGAATATTGATTTCGTTAGAAATATATACTCAAAGTTAGCTTCTGGAATAGATCCTAAGGACTTATAAAAATGACTGAGAAGTGCAAGATATGCGGGGAGAAAATAGAGCAGACTTTTCTAGGCAAGATTAAAGGAACTTACATCAAGAAAAAACCTGTTTGCTCTGATTGCCAGACGAAATATGGCATTGAAGAACTAAAGAAAAAACTTTAGTATCTCTCAAATCCTGGACGCATTCCATTATAAATCTCTATTTTATCATCGGTTATTTGCCTAGTTATTATACTTCTTTGAGGGCTTTCTAAATATTGGATAGCACGATTATTTATATAGAATACTATTCTGTTGATATCATTCCAGCTTTTATCCTGTGGAAGATATTTAATCTCAACTCCATCTGGCTGCTTTACTTTTTCATTATATTCTAAAGAAACTCTCTTATCTAGGCTTTTTTCTTCAAAGTAATCTTTTAAGTCAGCCTCAAGTTTTGAAGTCATTATATTCTTTAGTTCACCATTTTCAAGTATTAGAAAGAAATCCCTGCCATCGAAAATTGCCTTCATAGAATGACAATAATTAAAAAGATTCTTAAGCTTTTAGATAACCAATCATATACATGCCTCTATAGCTCAATTGGGAGAGCACCGTCCTCGTAAGACGGAGGTTCTGGGTTCAATTCCCAGTAGAGGCTCTGGAAATATTTATATAACTATGTTTTATCATAACCTTTTATGGATTTTCAGATAACTGTAGAAGAGACTAAGAAGAAGCTAGATGCAGGAAAGATAGTTCTAATTGATGTTAGAGAAGAATGGGAGAACAAACTAACAAAGATTGATGGAAGCTTGCTTATACCTCTTAGACAATTGCCATACAAGATTAATGAAATAAAGAAACTAGCTAAAGAAAAGGATATAGTTGTTTATTGTCATCATGGAAATAGATCTGCTTTTGCAGCTGAATTATTAAGAAGAAACAGGATAAAGAATGCTAGAACTATGTCTGGTGGGATAGAAGACTGGAGCAGGAAGATTGATGATAAGATAGCCAGGTATTAGTCATTTAAGGTATTTTATAGCCCAATTTGGAAGTAAACCTTTAATTATTTCAATACCTTCGTCTGTTACACCAATATGATACTGGACGCTTTGACCAAAGAAATAAGCAAACTTTTTCCTTACATAAATGTTGCACATGCCCATGCTTAAGATCTTATAACCTTCACCTTCCAGTCCTCTCGAATTTTTATCAAAGCTTAGATTTTTTGATTCTGCTAATTGCCCTAGAACATCTGAGTACTCTTATGTATCATAATGGCCGCCGACACTTAGATAGTTTTCACCTTCTAAATTGGCTAGAACAAACTTGCTTAGCCATATGTTATTATCTGGAAATTTAACATATTTGCTTAATTTTTCTTCTATGCTCATGGAGTACACTTGTCAGAGTGATTTATTTAAATATGTTACTACTACTTAATGATTATATATTAGAAAGATTTATATACTAAAATTAGGGAAATTTGAACTATGTCAAGCCTGATTACTCTGGAAGATGTGCATAAGATTTACCAAGTAGATGAGGTTAAAGTACCTGCTATAAATGGCGTGTCTTTGAAGATAAATAAAGGAGATTTTGTTGCTGTAATAGGACCTAGCGGTTCTGGTAAGAGCACTGCTATGAACCTTATAGGATGCTTGGACACCCCTACAAATGGAAAGATTTATCTGGATAAATATGATATTTCCAAGCTTTCTGAGAGCGATCTAGCGCAGATAAGAGGGAAGAGAATAGGATTTATTTTCCAGACATTCAACTTGATAGGCAGCCTGACTGCGCTTGACAATGTTGCCTTGCCTATGACATTCCAGGATATTCCCAGAAGCCAAAAGCTAAGTAAAGCTAGAGAGTTATTGGAACTTGTCGGGTTGAAAGACAGAATTAATCATCTTCCTGGCGAGCTGTCTGGCGGACAGAAACAGAGAGTAGCTATAGCAAGAGCATTGGTAAATGATCCTGAGATAATACTAGCTGATGAGCCAACAGGAAATCTTGATACTAAGACAGGAGATGAGATAATGAATGTTCTTGTTGACCTGAATAAAAAAGGCAAGACAATCATACTGGTAACTCATAATCCTGATCTGACAAAATTAGCTAATAAGGTAATAATCTTAAAAGATGGAAAGATAGTGGAGGACAAGAAGCTTTTAAGAAAAGCTTCAGCAAAAGAAAAATGAACAAGATACTAGCAGTAATTTTGATAATGTTTATAATGCTACAAGGAGTAAGTGCACAGATAGCAATAAACTCTTTTAGCAGCAATCCTAGTACAATAGCTCCTGGGAAGAATGTTGAGGTAACCATAAACTTGGAGAATGTAGGAGATGATGATATAGAAGATATTGTTGTTAGACTAGACCTGAGCAATGTTCCATTTGCTCCTGTAGATTCTGCAAGCGAGAAGGTTATTGATAAGCTTAATGAAGATGATGAAACATCTGTAAGCTTTAAACTTATAGCCCTGCCTGATGCAACAAGCCAAATATATAAAATTCCTGTAAAGGTGAGTCATGGAACAGTAAACCAGGAATCTTTAGTAAGCTTGACAGTAGCGGGACAGGCAAAGCTGGATGTTGTGCTTGAGAGCAGCGAGCTTGTAAAGATAGGAGATAATGGAAAGACTATCATAAAATTTGTCAATAATGGGTTGACAGATATAAAGTTCTTGACAGTAAAGTTGATACCAAGCAATGGATATGAGCTATTGTCTGCAGATACAATCTACATTGGACAGGTTGATGTGGATGACTTTGAGACTGCAGAGTTTGACATGATAGCTAAGAATGAGAACCCAGAGATGATCTTTAATTTAAACTATAAAGATTCAAACAACAAGGAGTTTAGCCAAAACAAAATTGTAAACCTAAAGGTATACAGCTTGGAACAGGCAAAACAACTTGGTTTGATAACCAGCAATTACTGGGGATTGATCATTGGGTTGGCTGTTATTGTGCTTATCACCTTCTTAATCTATAGAAGATATAAGAGAAGAAAGCTAAAACTATGATTGGTGATTATTTTTTATTTGCTGTAAATAGTATAAGGCACAGGAAGTTAAGAGCTTGGCTTACTATCATCGGCATAGTTGTTGGGGTAGCTGCTATCATTTCTTTGATCATGATAAGCAGAGGATTAGAGAGAAGCATAGAAGAGCAGTTTTCACAATTTGGAGCTAACAGGATTCTTATTTCTGCAAGAGGCTTTCAA
>CAZSRE010000002.1:10073-10552 GCA_964609195.1 Candidatus Woesearchaeota archaeon
AGGACCAGGAAGCCAATCTGAAGGACTAACTTTAGATGATGTAGATACTGTTGAGAAAGTTGGGGGTTTTGAATATGTGACTCCTGGGCTATTCAGGCAGGTAGAGATTACACATAATAAAGAGGTAGGTTTTACTTTAGTTGGCGGGATTCCTGCGGAAGACTTTGAACAGTTCTTTGAAGATTCTAGCATAGAAATTGGAGAGGGGAGATTCATCCAGGCAGGAGATAAGACTACAGCGATTATAGGTACTAGGGTTGCAAAAGAGATGTTTGACAATGAGCTAACTGTTGGCAGCAAGATTGAGATTGGAAAGATTGAATTTAGAGTTGTTGGCATATTGGAAGAGATTGGAAATTCACAAGATGATAATGCGATAGATATTCCTTTTGAAACTGCCCAGGAAATATTTAATACTGGCAATAAGGTAGACACCATGGTAGTGCAGGTAAAGACTGGAGGAAATATAAAATTATTAC
>CAZSRE010000002.1:10562-13916 GCA_964609195.1 Candidatus Woesearchaeota archaeon
AGGAGACACTAATTTCCAAGTCATTACAGCTGATCAGATTCTTGAGCAGATCGGCCAAGTGCTGGGAATTATACAGATAGTACTTGTAGGAATAGCAACTATATCTTTGGTTGTTGGAGCTATAGGAATAATGAACAGCATGTACACTTCTGTTCTTGAGAGAACTAAGGACATAGGGATTATGAAGGCTATTGGAGCTAGGAACTCTGATATAATGCAGATATTCCTTATTGAATCTGGGTTGATGGGATTAGTGGGAGGTATATTTGGAACAGCACTTGGAGCTGGAATTGCCTTCTTTGTTGAAGGAATAGCAGACAATGCAGGATTCCCATTAAGCATAAAGCTTGAGACTTGGCTGATACTATTTGGATTATTCTTTGCTTTTATAGTTGGGATGGGATCTGGAGCACTTCCTGCATATCAAGCATCTAGGTTAAAGCCTGTTGATGCATTGAGACATGAGTAGGCTTTTCTTATAAGAAAACCCTGGAAAAGAAACTTTGGAAAGAAATAGAAAAGTTTTATAAATTAACTAATAGCTCGTTCTTTTCATGCGGAGTTGCCGGAGCCTGGTCAAACGGGCAGGTAGCTGAGCAGGCAGCTTGCTAAACTCAGATTGCTAAACTTAAGACCAGCTTCGTGAGAAATCCTGTGGCTTAGTGCCTACGGAGGTTCAAATCCTCCACTCCGCACTTTTAAGAAACAACAAAATTAATCTTTTCTTACTTTAGCATAGAAAGATTTATAAGTAGATTTTATCATAATCTCTTTATGGAAAATACAATTAGATTAGAGGATGTATACAGGGAGTTGAAGAAAATAGAACAAAATATGATGACTAAGACAGAGATGAATAGCATAATTGAAACAATTGCCATTTTATCTAATAAAGATACTATGGGACAGATAACAGAAAGTGAAAAGAATATAAAACAGGGTAAAATAAAAAAGCTTAAATTTTAATATATTTTGTGTGTTGCCACTGATTCTATAACTATCTAGGATAAATACTTTAATCGAAAGATTTATATACGCTGATTATATCAGTTGATATAACATGATAAATCAAGACAGTAGCATGGACACTGAAAACATCTTAAGATACCCTAGACTGGATACTGTGCTAATGGTAGAGGAATTTATAAAAGAACATGATGGAGAGTTTAAGAAAAGGAAGATGTGGGAATCTCTTCCTAAGAAAATGATGTATCAGACATTTTGTGTGATAATTGACTATTTGTTATACTCTTATAAGATTTCAATAGACAAGGAAGGGAAAATAGGCTGGATATACTATCCGGAGCTTGCGAGAAAATACTATGCTAAAAAGGAACTAAACAGGAAAAAATAAAGAATACAATAAAGACAGATATAACTAACCAAAGAAGGCTTTAACTTCTTTATTTGCTATAAGATAATAAGCAATCCAGCCATATATTGCTAACTGTATAATAGATGAAAACCTGCCAGAGAATAGGGATACTATAGTACTTAATATCCCTAATATTGCGAAGATTATTGTAAGAATCCTTGTCCAATTTTTACCTTTCCATAATCCTCTGGCTATAAAGAAACTTAATACAGCAAACGCTAAAAGAAGTATTCCTATAAATGGAAATGCTGACTTAATTATGGATGGAATTGGTAATAGATAACTAGCAAATTGGCTTGCAAATATAGCTGCTATAGCTAATAATGCTGTCAATGCAGTCTCAATGTAACCTAGAACAGAGATTATCTTTACTCCTATTGGAGGTTGTTTATTAATCATATAATCAAATTAGTTATTTTTAGGTTTATATATTTTACTAAAATCTATGCTACCTTTATATACTTCCAATCTACTAAACCTGCAGCGCTTTCATCTTGGGTATAGTAGCGTCCACTCCGCACTTATTATTTAAGATTAATCTATTCAGTAAGTCCAATAGATATCATTCGGTAGTAAGTCCAATAGATATCAATATTACCCTGGCTATTGTAATGCGTACCAAAACCACCCCTATCTATTATGCAATTGAGAGCTTTTTCATTTACAACTACATTAATCTCTTTAATATGCTGCCAGCTTTTCGGATGCTTTGGTAAAAATAATACTTCGATACCATCTGAGTTATTAACTTTGTCTCTTAGCTCTAAAGTAACTTTTTTATCTGTTGAGCCATCATTATTAAACTCTAGTGTTGTTTCTAATTTTGATGTTCTTAATTTTTCTATATCATCTTTATTTTTCTCTATGTATAGCAGGTACTCTGAACCTGTAAAAGATGCTTTCATGCATACATTAAGGATAAACAATTTATATAGATTTAGATAATTATTTAAACTAAACTTTTAGAAAAAGTTTAATCAAAACGCCTCGGTAGCTTAGTGGCATAGTACTTCCTTGGTAAGGAAGAGGTCGGGAGTTCAATTCTCCCCCGAGGCTTACAACCTTTTTCCTAATAAGGTTGATTAAAAAAACTTAATCAAAAATTTATCTATAAAAGTAGAATCTATCTTTCTTACACATTACAGCCAGTAATGCATCTGGGTTCTGTTTTTGGAATTTTCTAAAATTTTTCACATCTATTTCACTAGGAATACATTGATTGAATGGATGAGTATGGAGGTCTACAAGAGTGCCTTTAGGACATGACTCTGCAATTACCAAGTTGTATTCTTGCTGGAATGTTCTAGGCTGGATTGTTTCTGTAATAAAATAAGCGTTGCTGATTTTCTCTCCTTTAAGGCATGCTTTAAACTCCACTTCGAGATTTGAGTCATAGAGATGATTTAAAGTTGAAAGTGAGACATTGTTAAAAATAAGGTTAGTTGTTTTGTCTACGGTAAGTGTGTTATTATTAAGTTTTGAAGATGTTAAAAAACCAAGAATAGTCAGTCTTGTAGATTCATCAAAAATAAAATAACTTAGCACTAAAGAGAGTAAGAATATTCCAATAATTATCGTAAGTATCCTTCTCAATAAGCTTGGTTTTTGCTCTTGTTCCGTCTCCATATAATCTTGGTTGATAATAAACTATTTAAATTAAGCAACTAACAGCAATTACATGATTGGAAAAAGAGGGCAGTTCTACCTTGTAGCTGCTATAATAATCATACTCATACTGTACAGCCTTTCTACAAAAGTAAATGTAATAAGAGAACAGCCAAGATTCACAGATTTTAATAAGATAGCAGACAATTACCTGAGCGAAGTTACGAAGATTGTAAACTATGGAATATATAGCAAGATAGCAGATATACAGGCTAGTTTGATAGCTCCATTTACAGCTAATTTCATAGCATATGCAAGAACTAGAGATCCTAATATAGGATTAGTTTATGTTTATGGAGACAATAGCAAGACAG
>CAZSRE010000002.1:13926-19691 GCA_964609195.1 Candidatus Woesearchaeota archaeon
CATCTGCCAGGAGACACTATAGTATATTATAATTCTTCAGATCCTAATACTGACCCGCTAAGCGGGCAGATATTTACTTCAGATTCTGAATCTATAAATCAAGTTGGAGTAACTATTGGAGGAGAAGATTTTACTCATGTTGTTCCTGTTAAGCTTGGATCTTTCAGCTCAAACTATTATTCTACAAGCCTGGCTTCTGTGGATAATCTTAGAATAGATGTTCTTGGAGTTCCTTACCTATATGACAGGGGAAGCACAGACAATTCATTTGATGTTGTATTTAGAACTGAAAATGAAGAGTTTGGAACTCCTAATGTAGAAACTTGCCAGTATTCTGGATCTAGAGCGTGGACTTCATGCTAAACAAGCCTTTTAGAAAAAGCCTTGAGGGAAAAGAAAATAAAAAGAAAGAGGAGGTTTCGGAACCTTGGTTCTGAATAAGAGAGGAGTAGAGACATTAATAGCCTGGGTGTTATTAGTTGGATTAGGAATAACTCTTGCTGCATTAGTAACTAACTGGGCAATAGGAAACGTAAAGCAATTCAAACCAGGTGAGAGCGCTGATATAGACCTTTACTGTCCTGATTTGTCAATAAATATAAATAGTACATGCCATATAAAGAACACAGGATTATTTGGGGTGGATAAGATAATAATACAAGCAGGAAGCACAAGCAAAGTAATTTTGAGCCCAAGATTGTTGCCTAGAGAAACTAGGCAATATGGAAGCATAACAAACTGCAATCCAGGGAATGGTTATATTCCTGTAACTGTTAATGAAGAAGGGAGGGATATTGCCTGCGCAGAGAAGAAAGTAGTAATTTAAGCAAGAAAGGAATATCCCCTTTGATAGCCACTGTATTGCTGATAGGGTTTGCACTTGCTGTAGCTGCTGTTGTCATATTCTGGGGTACTGGGATAATCCGTGGACAGATTGATAAGACAGCAGGATTTGCGCAGGGAAAGTTAGATTGCGAGTCACAGGTAGAGATTGATATTGATAATGCAAGATGCAAGCCTGGCGGAGGAGCTGTAATAGTTGATGTTGAAAACCTTAAGAGCATAGCATTGCCTAATTTGAGGGGCAGAGTTGTTGGGGAGAATAGCCAGGCGACAAGCAGCATTGCTGGTGTTGCTCTGGATGGAAATGAGAAGAAAACAATAGAATTTGTTTATGATACTACAAAGATCAGCATGCCAAAGGCAATTGAGGTAATTCCTGTATGGTATTCTGGAGATGAGCAGGCTACATGCGACAGCAGGAAGGTAGCTATAGAGATAGATGCTAGCAGCTGTTAATAGCAAGCTATAAATATTAGTAAGAGCTTTCTTTAAAAGAAAGTTCGCAAAGAAGCTTTTCTAAAAGCTTCAGCAAAATGAACTTTTCAAAGAGAGGTTATATGAAAAAAGGTTTATCTCCTTTAATAGCAACAGTATTACTCATAGGGATAACAATATCATTGGCTTCCCTAGTCATGGTTTGGGGGCAGGCCTTGTTTAAACAAACTACAGAAGATACTGGCAAGAGTGCACAGGCAGAGATAAATTGTATTTCTAAGGTGCAAGTTGATATTCTAAATGCTTCTTGTGTTGGTGGAAGTGCGCCTATGAATCTAGTAGTTGATAACAAAAATGAGGAGCCTGTTTATGGATTTATTGTAAGGATGTATTACGTTGGAGGCAATGTAGAGACTAAAACTCTATCTCCAGCCGGAGGATGTTTTACTGGAGGATGTACTCTACCATTAGATTCATTCAATGCAAGAACATATGCTATACTATTCACATCAACAGGGGGGTTAACAAAGGTTGATGTCATTCCCCAGATTAAGCTTGATGATGGGACATTGAGGGCATGCGGCCAGAAAATAGATACGTTCACTCTGATATCGCCAAATCTAGAAGGCGGATGCAGTTAGTTCTAAAGGAGAGATATGAAAAAGGGAGATACATGGATTTCAGCAGTTCTTTATATAGCTCTTGGAACTATAATAGTTGCCATGCTGCTTGCGGCAGGCATTCCGGTAATAAACAAGATAAGGGACAGGAATATCATACTCGAGACAAAAGATGTCATGTTCGGCATTAACAATGCTGTAAGGACTGTTATAAGAGAAGGGCCAGGAAGCCAGAGAAGCTTTACAATATCAATAGAGAGGGGAAGCTTGATCATCAGCGATGCTGGTGATAGCATCAACTGGACAATGGAGAGCAAGACTATTTTTAGCGAGATTGGCCTGCCTATAAGAGATGGAGACATATTAATGACAACAAGAAAGACAAATTCAGCAGGGAGGTATGATGTAGAGCTTTCTTTAAGGTATAATGGGTTGGCTGATCTTAGATTATTTGGAGATTCCAATATTATAGGAAGAAAAGAATTGACTGTCAAAAACAATGGAGCAGATCCTGGGAGCGGAGAGATCATAGTAGAGATTAGAAGCCAATAGCTTAGTTCTGGAAAAGTATATAAATTATAGATCTATAATCTAGCATATGTTTTGGAAAAAGAGGGCAGGTGTTCTAAAAGCTAGTGGAGATGAGCCTATCTTTACTATAGAAGCCAGACCTAGGGCTGTCACGCTTCCGGAGTTCAAGGATGCTAGGGACGTGAATATCAGATATCCTTTATTGCCTCCTTATGCATATGCCCATATATTCTGGGACACAGAGAATAAGGAACTTGTGTATGTTGTTGAAGAGCCTATACTGACAGATGATGACAGGAAAGTACTATCTTTCTTAGAAGATGGAATTAAAGAATTGATTAATATAAGCTTCATAAGCGTAAAAGAAGGAGAGACTGTCATAAGATACTTAGAGAAGAACATTAATGTCCTGCTATCTGAGCTTGGAATAAAACTTAGTACCGAAAGCTATCTCAAGCTTATGTATTATATTTATAGAGACTTTGTAGGCATGAATGAGATTGAACCATTTTTAGCTGATTATTATGTAGAAGATGTAGAGTGCAATGGAGCTAATTCTCCAATATATCTAGTACATAGAAAGTATAGGAATGTAAGAACTAATGTTATCTTTACTTCTGCTACTAAACTATCAAACATGGTAGAGAAGCTGGCGCAGAAATGCGGGAAGTATATTTCTTATGCAAATCCATTGCTTGATGGAAGCTTGCCTGATGGATCTAGGGTAAATGCAACATTTGCGACTGACGTAAGCAGCAAAGGACCTACTTTTACACTCAGGAAATTTACTAAAGAGCCATGGACTCCAACTAGACTTATAGAAATGGGAACTGTAAGCCCAGAAATACTTGCTTACCTATGGTTGACGATAGAGTACGAGAGCAATATAATGATAATTGGAGGGACAGCTTCTGGAAAAACTACTTTATTGAATGCGCTCGCTTTTTTCATACCTCCTCAGGCTAGAGTAGTAAGCATAGAGGACACTCGCGAACTTAATTTACATCATGAGAACTGGCTGCCTAGCGTGTCTAGGGAAGGCATTGGATTAGCTGGAAGGGAAGGCAATAAGTATGGGGAGGTAAGCTTGTTTGACCTTCTTAAGGAAAGCTTCAGGCAAAATCCAGATTATGTTATTGTCGGAGAGGTAAGAGGAGCAGAGGCTTATGTCTTGTTCCAGGGCGCTTCCGCAGGACATCCATCATTTTCTACAATGCATGCAAATTCTGTCGGAACAATGATAAGGAGACTGGAAACACCGCCAATAAACCTTTCTGCTTCTCTAGTTAATTCTCTTGATGTAGTTTGCGTAATGACACAGACTAAACTAGGAGGGAAAGAAGTAAGAAGATTGAGAGAAGTAGATGAGATTGTAGACGTAAAAGAAGGCATAGGCAATTATACAATAAACGTTCCATTCATCTGGGATGCTAGGAATGACAGATTCTATTACAAGACAGAGAGCCACATATTCAACAAATTGTATGTGCATTATGGAGTAACTAAAGGAGAACTTGAGAGAGAGTTCATGCTTAGGGCTAAACTACTTTTTGAGGTTACAAAGCAGAAAATATTTGGGTTTAGAGAAGTGCAGGAGATAATTAATGCCTATTATAAAACTCCACAGACAGTACTAAAGAAGTTTGGAGTAATATGAGTTTAGAAATGATAAGACAGAATGCGAGAAGCATAACCGAATTAATGGATAGTTATGATAAGCTTGTAAAGCTTCAATTATATATGCTGGAAAAACATGATAGCAGCCAGAAGCTTAATGAACTCAATGAAAAGATACTACAGCTTAAGACATATTTCTTGAAGCTTGTAACCAACATAGAAACTCTTGTAAAACAAGAAGAGAACCTTTTAGGAAAAGCTTCACCAAAAACGTAACCAAAAACGTAACCAAAAGTATAACAAAAGTATAACAAAATGCTAAGAGACATAATATGGACATAAAGGACTATGCTAGAAAGATTGAGGAGTTGGTTGATGAAGTCGAGAATTATAGAAATTATCAGAAAAGAATAGCTACTGCACTCACCTCATTAGAAATCAAATATAGAAGTAATGTAATAAGTCCATTAGAGTATAAGAAGTCAGCCAGCAGATATTTACAGGGAAGAGACAAAGATGATGTGCTTAAAGAGTATGATGATAGGATACGTAAAAACCTTGGGCAGATAAAACAGATTAATTCTGAAATTTATAGGTTATTTACAAATCTTGAAAATGACAGACAGGATAAGGTAAAGATTCCAATTGACGTCCCTAGACCTAGGGAAGAAAATGCAAGCACGTTAGATAAGAAGGAAAAAATGCAGTATCTTGATGAGATGCAGATAACGCACAGAGACATAAAAGAATTTGTAACCAGGCATGAAGAAAAGAAAGAGAAAGGAGTGACGGAAGAAAGCGAGTATACAATATACACAGAGAACAAGATAGGAAGATTTGCCAACGTTATATTCGGAAGATTAACAAGTTGGTTCACATCCAAGTACCCAGATTTATTTAAAAAACTGTATGACAGCTTGAGAGTAAGCGACACCAGGATATTGTCTAAGACTTATGTAAGCATAACTATGATGTCTAGTGTAATTTCATTTATTCTCTTTGGAGTACTATCTTTCTTCTTTTTTGAGGGAAGCATAATATTCAATATAGCCAGGGCATTATCAATATCTTTCCTGGCTGGGATAATAGCATTCTTGGCAATATACTTCTACCCTATCAGTGTTATAAAATCAAGGTCCAGAAAGATAAAGAATGAGCTGCCTTTTGTTGCGATACACATGTCTGCTGTAGCAGGAAGCGGGGCCAGGCCTATAACCATGTTCAAGCTTATACTAGACAGCAAGGAGTACAAGGTGATAAGTGTGGAGATTAAGAAAATTATGAACTATGTTAATCTCTTTGGTTATAACTTGTCTACTGCATTGAAGGCTGTGGCTGCTGCTACTCCATCTTACGATTTTAAAGAGCTGCTGAATGGCATGGTCGCATCTATTGAGACTGGAGGAGATCTTAAAACATATCTTAAGGGCAAGGCAGATGAATTGCTGAATACTTACAGATTGGAAAGGAAGAAGTATATAGATGCCTTATCTGCATATTCTGATATCTACACGGGGATATTAATTGCTGCACCACTCTTGTTCATTGTTACTCTTGCAATAATAAATGTAATCGGAGGAGGGATTGCTGGGGTCAGCGCTGATGTAATTGCTAAAGTAGGAACATATGCATTCATCCCATTTTTGAATGTAGCATTCTTGCTGTTCCTGAACGTAGTGCAGCCGAAAGACTAAACTACAACCCTTTAGAAAAGCGTTG
>CAZSRE010000002.1:19701-22275 GCA_964609195.1 Candidatus Woesearchaeota archaeon
AAATGAAACTTGAACTAAGACATATACTCGGAATCTTGGGAGGATTGTTTGTAATAGTCTTAGATTTCTTGCTGTTCTTCAGACCGTTGACCAGATGGTTTAATCCAGTATTGGTGATAGGAGTAGTGATTGGAGCACTTCCATACATCATAGATTTCTTGACAGAAAATAAAAGGCAGAAAGAGGTAGAAGAGAAGTTCTTGGAGTTTGTTAGGAATGTTGTTGGCACTGTAGAAGCTGGTGTGCCCATACCCAAGGCAATAATACAAGTTAGCACTGAAGATTATGGGGCATTAAGTCCGCATGTTAAGAAGCTAGCAAGACAGATAGAGTGGGGAATACCAACACAGCAGGCATTGACTATCTTTGGCATTGATACTAGAAATAAAGTAATAAAAAGATCTGTTTCTATCGTAATCGAAGCCGAGAAATCTGGTGGAAACATAGAGGATGTACTAGAAGCTGTAACTAATTCTGTTGTTGAAATCAAGAAGATAAAAGAGGAAAGAAGAGCTAGCGTTTATAGCCAGGTTGTACAGGGATATATTGTATTTTTTGTATTCATAATAATCATGCTTGTGCTTGAAGTTAAATTATTGCCTCCATTGACTAACCTGACAAATGTAAGCTTTGGAGCTGGCGGCGGAGGGATAAGTGATGTTGGCGGGCCTAGTGGAGGAACTATAGGAGATCTTAGTGGTGTATTTACATCTATGGTTCTGATACAAGGGTTTTTTGTAGGAATAATGATTGGAAAGTTCTCTGAAGGAGACTTGAAGTTTGGAATTAAACATTCATTGATATTGATGATTACAGGATATCTGATATTAAGCTTTATAAGAGGGATTTAAACTTTTATGAAAAGTTTAATCAAAACAAAGCCTTTTAGAAAAAGCCTTGAGGGAAAATAAAAAATGAAAAAAGGATTAGTTCACATGGATTGGGTAATCAGCTTTTCCATATTCTTTTTGTACCTAGCATTCATATTTTTATTTCTCAAACCTGTAAGAATAGAGAGCAAAAGCGGTGAACAGATACTTGACCTGGTCGAGGGCAATGTTAAAGAGGATATTTATTGGAACATAACAAGAGTGCCTTTGTTTGTTAACTGCAATGGATGCAGTTTTACCAGGGATATCTGCTTAGAGATATTCCCATTTGACTGGAATGATAATTTTATCATGCTTGCAGATAATAACGGAAACAGGATAGATTTTGTAAAGGGAAGCTGTCCGAGTCCTGAGACAGGAGAGTTTGCATTCAGAGCTTCTTTTATTTCATCTACACAGAATATATTCTGGATAACATACTCTCCTAATGAGGGAACAAATAATGTTGTTTTTGATTGCAGCCCTTCATGTGATTATGTACTGCAAGGAACAATCCCTCTTAACACTAATGAATATTTATATTCTTATGGGCTGCCAGAGTTTATCTCTGGAATATCAAATAGCAGATTACAGAATCTAGGGTTGCAGGATTACAGCCTGGTAAAGGTAAGATATGGATTGCCTGCTGATAATGAGTTTGTTTTAGAAGTTGCTGACAATAATGGCGGTAATTTGTTTAGTTATATTAATGTGCAGCCTGCTGGAGATAATGTTTATGTCAGAGAATGGGGAGACAGCATTTTGTTTAATAATGGAACATTCAAACAGGTAAAAATAAACCTAAGAGCTTTTTAGGAAAAAGCTCGCAAAAATATAAATAAAAGCCTTTTAGACAGCCACATAGGAAACTATTTAAATTAATTAAAACTTGCATAGTTGATGAAATTAGAAAGAAAAGGTGCATCTTTTGGCACTTCTATCGCTATTATAGGTTCAATCTTAGTTGCTTCAGGCATTGCTTGGCTTATTGCACAGAACTGGCATCAAATCCCTTCTCTTATTAAAGTAATAATATTACTTGGTGTAACAGCAATTTCTTATACTGTTGGAAGTTTATTAAGAGCAAAAGGTTATGGCGGGATTAGTAAAGCATTGATTACTCTTGGCGCTTTGTTATACACATTAAGCATATTCTTGATAGCTCAGATTTACTCTACAAGGACAAGTTTACAAGGGACTGCAATATTATTCCTGATATCTTGGGTTGGTGTAATAATCACTGCTTATACATTTAAGTCTAAAGCAAACCTCTCAATTGGTTTGCTAGAATTTGTGATATGGATGGTTGTACAATATTTCGCATTTGCAACAAACTATCGTGATAGCATATCAGGAGCGATGCTTGCATTTTACTTCTTAGCAGCAGGAATCTTACTTTATGGGATGAGCTTGATACATAGATTTGGCCACCATGAGTTTGCAGCAGAGTATCAGGGATGGACCGCATTTTACTTCTTAGCATTTGCATACATACCAACATTCCAATTTGTGTTGCCATATCTATGGCCAGCAGATATAACATATAGTCCTGGATCTATAATATTTTTAGTTGTGATTAGTTTAGCTGCAATAGTTGCATTAATGATAGGTATTGCAAAGACTATAGGTGAAGGATTATTGGAACACAAAGAGATTGCGGGATTCTTTGTGACAGTATTACTGTTAATAACTGTTATACTTTCTG
>CAZSRE010000002.1:22285-42727 GCA_964609195.1 Candidatus Woesearchaeota archaeon
TTAAGTTTATGGCTTGTTTGGATTTTTGTAAACATTGCATTTATAATAATAATCCTTGGAGTTATAGGCTATGGCACTTGGAAGAAACAACCACAGATTGTAAACCTTGGTATGATGTTCTTTGCGTTAGACATAGCTACAAGATACATAGGATTTATGATTGATTTCTGGGGTTATACAAGCCTAAGCATATTATTTATTTCTGGAGGGATTATCTTATTAGTTGGTGGGTGGTTATTTGAAAAATGGAGAAGAACTTTAATAGCAAGGGCAAAATCAACGAGCCAATAAGATTAATATTAACTCTTGTAATCTTAATTGGGATTGCAGGTGGATTTTTATTGTACTTAGCATGGCCTTCTCTTACAGGAGTGACTGCTGTTCTTGCAACTAGGCCAGTAGACCCGTTTGATCCTTTAAGGGGGCAATATATCACGATATATTATGAAATAAATAACATACCTATTGTCGAGGGAGCGAATATAAATGATGATGTGTATGTTGCTTTACAGCCAGACGCAAACGGTACCTATAGATATAAATCCGCATCGCTGTCCAAACCAGAGAATGGCATATTCATTAAAGGTAGAGTGAAAAGTTTATACAGTGGAAGAATGAATATGGAATATGGGATAGAACAATACTTTTTTGAAAGAAATGCCCAACTGCCACGAAATAGCATTACTGTAGAAGTAAAGATAAGCAGTTCTGGGCAAGCTAGAATAACTAGACTGCTTTATAAAGGAAGACCTGCTGAGCTAGTATATAAAAATTTTTCAATAACTTCTTAATTTTATAGACATTTCAGAAAAGCTTTGGCGGAAAAAGCCTTTAGGGAAAAACTTTGAAAAAATGACTAAAAAAGGATACATAAGAACATTGGAAGCGATACTTGCCATACTTATAATATTTGTATTCATATTTAGTGTGCTGCCACAAGAAGAAGAAAACGTATCTGTACAACAACCAGCTGAGATAAGATTATTGCATCAATCTATGTTAAGAGAGATCCAGAACAATCAGGCATTTAGAGATGATGTATTGATTAATGATGATAGCAGGATAATAGTTTATGTCGGAGATACGCTCTCCCTAGTTGGAAGCTATGGCTATCTTGTCTACATACAAGATGCGAATGGTGCGGTGTTTCAACCAGGCACTGGATTGCCAGCAGATAAGAATGTTTATGCTGATAGTGCTGTTATTGGGAGCAGCCTAAACACTTATAACCCTAAGCTTGTAACTCTTTATATATGGGAATAAGAACCTAGGTTCTTATCATCTCCTGAGGAAAAGAAAATGTATAGATTCTTGAAGCATACAGCAGATGTATTGTTTGAGGTAGAGGCAAGTAGCCTGAATATGCTTTTTGAAGATGCTGGGAAGGCTGTCATGGCAACTATGGCTGAGCTGAAGACTGTAAAACCCAGAGTTAAAAAAGAAATAAAACTAAAAGCAGGTAATATTGAAGACTTGCTTTACGATTTCCTTGCTGAACTGGTATATTTGAAAGATTCTGAGTTTACGATGTTTTCAGATTTTAATGTTAAGGTAGATGAGAAAAATGTTAGTTTAAGTGCTGAGATAATGGGGGATAAGATTGATGCTGTAAAACAAAAGCTTGGAGTAGATGTAAAGGCTGTTACTATGCATATGTTTAGTGTGGAAAAGAAGCTTTTAGGAAAAGCTTCAGCAAAAACTAGGAGATACAAGTGGTTTGCAAGAGTGCTTTTGGATGTTTAGAAATATATTTTTGCAAAAGTAATATAAATAGGAGTAAGATTATTTATGCTTATGGAAGAAAAAAAGCAAGTAATCCCTAAAGAGATTAAACATATTAGTGACGTGGTATGGGAAATTCCAACTAGCTATAAGCAAGGAATGCAGGTGCCAGCTAGAATCTATGCAACAAATAAATTGATGCAACAAATGGATGCTGGCGTGTTTGACCAGATAACGAATGTGGCTTGTCTGCCTGGAATTCAGAAGTACGCAATGTGTATGCCGGATGCTCATTGGGGCTATGGCAGTCCAGTGGGTGGTGTCGCTGCTTTTGATCCGGAAAAAGGCGGGGTAATCTCGCCAGGAATTATCGGTTATGACATTAATTGTGGCATGAGATCAATTGTGACAAACCTAACATTGGAAGATGTCAGACCAAAAATAAAGGAGTTAATAGATGCTTTATTTAAGACGGTGCCTGTAGGAGTTGGTGCAAAAGGAGTTGTTAGAGTAAACAAACAGCAATTTAAACAAGTGATGGAAGATGGGAGTAAATGGTGTGTTGATAATGGTTATGGTTGGGAAGAAGATTTGCAAAGAACAGAGAGCTATGGTAGAATAGATTGGGCAGATTCTAGTAAAGTTAGTGAAAAAGCTATTTCTCGAGGTATTAATCAAATCGGCACATTAGGTAGTGGAAATCACTATCTTGAGATACAGTATGTCAAAGAAGAAGAAATATTTGATAAAAAGGTGGCTGAGAAATTCGGCATTTTTCCTGGTCAGATCTTGATAATGGTGCATTGTGGATCTAGAGGAATGGGACATCAAGTTGCAACAGATTATATTCAAGTTTTCGATAAGGCTATGAAGAAATATAATATTACTATAAAAGACCGCGAATTAAGTTGCGCACCCTTTAATAGTGATGATGGTCAAGATTATTATAGAGCAATGGCATGCTCTGCTAATATGGCTTTTGCCAATAGGCAAGTAATATTGCATAGAATAAGAGAAGGATTCTCGCAGGTTTTTAAGAAATCTCCAGAAGACTTAGGCATGCATTTGATTTATGACACTGCTCATAATGTGGCAAAAATTGAAGAGCATAGAATAGAAGGTAAAAAGAAAAAACTAATCGTTCACAGAAAGGGAGCAACTAGGGCATTCCCCCCAGGAGATCCGGAATTATCTCCTATATTTAAGGAAATAGGACAAATTTGTGTATTGGGGGGAAGTATGCAGACTGGTAGTGCTTTGTTGTTGGGTATAAAAGAGGCAGAAGAAACTTTTTATACAACAGCACATGGAAGCGGAAGAACAATGTCAAGGACTAGAGCTAGAAATGAGATAAGGGGAGAAAAGCTGTTAAAAGAAATGGAAACTCAGGGAATTTATGTAAAAAGCGTCTCAATGTCTGGATTAGCTGAGGAGGCTGGTTCGGCATATAAGGATTTTGGAGATGTTCTAGATTCTATTATCAAAGCTAAATTGAGTAGACCACTTGCGATTCTTCGTCCACTGGGAAATCTAAAGGGTTAACGTTGGGTAAATTCCACTTCTTAAAGTCATCATTAAACTTTATCTTATCGCTCAGGTTTTTAATTCTCTCAACCTTGTTAATTCGTTCTACCTTTATTATATTTGCAATTTCAAATATTCTTAAAACTTTTTCTATACTCTTATAATGTAGATTAGCCTCTTTGCATAAAGTGTATCTGTTAAATTGCTTTAATCTTATAATTTTTTCTAAAATAACTACAAAATCAATTTTACTATTATTTTTGTTTGTCGGAAAAGCTGCTCTTAATTTAGTTTTTGCATCTTCTAATGAGCTAATATATGGATTATTTCCGTAGGTATACCAATATAATCTATTATATTTAAATGTTGATTTATTGAAATAATCCAAAAAGCCTTTATTAAAAGAACTTTCAAATGAGAACTCCCCATCCTTTCTGATCCACCTATTTATATTTAACCCATCTTCTTTTAATACATTTTCTATAAAATCTATTATCTTTTTACTTCTCACATTTAGACTAACTCTACCATCAAATTTAACAGAACCATCAAATTGTAAAAACCCATTACAAAATGCCTTCTTTACAATAAAGTCAGAATTTTCAATTATTTCAGGTGGTTTAACATCTTTGCATTTGTATCCTAGAGGGAAATTAAAAATATTATTTAAATATCTTCCAATAACCTTATTAGATATAGAAATTATAGATTTATTTCTAGAGTGTTTCACTTTGACATTTATCCCAAATATCTCTTTTATTAGCCCCTTTAGAAATATCATGTCACTTTTATAGCCATCTACAATACCTATGTAATAACCTAATCTATACTTTATATTATTTCTTTTCAAAAATTTGAATATCCCGATTTTTAAATCTTCCCTTACGTTAAAATTGAAGTAATACATATCTTTCAACTTCTTTCTTATTTTGCTTAGATTCAATAGACTAAAATTATTTTTTATAAGTTCTTTGTAATCAAGCAATTTGATATGGTCAGTAGATTCTATACTTACTTGCAATCCTAGAGTTCCATCTGCAGCGTGAGCCCCGCAAAGCTTACTAACATCTTCATCACATAATTTATGAGCTTTGACAATCATTTTAGATTTTGGCATAGGTTTTAAGTAGTCTATAGAGGCAGTTAATTTATTTAAATAACAATTATACCTCTTTTCATCCTTTTCTTTGATCATAGATAATAATGATTCTATTAGATTTAAATGTATCCACAATGTCTTTCTTCTTAGTATGTCATTTAAGAGGTCTATAGAGCAATTTAGTTTAAGAGAAATTTCCTTGCATAGTCTAAGTTTCTTGTAATTATATAAAGCCATTACTTCTTTGACTATATTGTAGAAGTTGTCATATAAGCCAATCCCATTACATACTATCCAAGAGCATGGTCCACTATCTATAAGTGGGTCATGTAGCCTAAATAAATCTAACTGTTTCATTCTTTTCACCTTATAATTAATGGATTTTTCTTTATAAAGGCTGCGCGCCCGTTTGTCTAGATGTCATTTGTCTAGCGGCTAGAAAATATGCTTTGTAGCATATCAAAAATTATTTAAAATGTGCTGTATTAGACTTATATAAATGTACATCAAATGCCCAGTTTGTGGAAGTAGCGAACTAAGAATTGAGTATCATGAACTTATGGGTAAGTATGTAATGTGTACTTCATGCGGATTTGATGAAAGCAAGGAATATGACGAGGGTTATGATGAAGAAAAGACCTCTGGAAAAGGAAAAGGGGGGAGCGTTTACAAAAGAGGCGGTCCAGGAAGGACACAAAAGAGCAGAAAATAAGCTTTTTACAACCTTTTAGAAAAACGTTGACGAAAACAAGCCTTGAGGGAAAAGAAAAGCTTAAGCAAAATACAACTTTTTCATAACCAAAAACTTTATAATATAATTCCAGTCTCTAATTGATGTAATGGGTGGATTTAGCAAATTTTGGGAAAAGATGTTTGGCAACCTTTTCCGGAAAAAGAGGCAGCTTAAGCTAGGGATTTATGGTCCTCCTAATGGGGGGAAGACTACTCTTGCCAATAGGATATGTACTGACTGGCTTGGAGAAGAGATGGGAACTACTTCTAAAATACCACATGAAACCAGACAGATTCAGACTAAGGAGAATATTACTATCAAACACAAAAATAATGAGATCAAACTTAACCTTGTAGATACTCCTGGAATAGCAACTAAGATTGATTATGAAGATTTCTTGAAGTTCAAGCTGCCTATGGCTAAGGCCAAGCAAAGAGCTAAGGAAGCAACTAAAGGAGTTGTTGAGGCTATAAAATGGCTTGATGATATGGATGCTGTTCTTGTCGTGCTTGATTCAACATTAAATCCCTATAGCCAGGTAAACATTACAATCATAGGAAATCTTGCTGCTAGAAACATTCCAGTGTTGATTGTAGCAAATAAGGTTGATTTAAGGAATGCAAACATAAAGAAGATTGAGGCAGCTTTCCCGCAATATGAAGTAGTTGGGGTAAGTGCATTAAAAGGGGATAACCTGCAAGAGTTCTATGAGAAATTATTCAAGGTGGTAAGGTAAAATGCTGACGCTGCAATTTGTTCCATATGACGAGATTGAGCCATTGGATTCTGATGGAAGAATAAACAAATTGCTGAGCTTGGTAAAAGATAACAAGATAGTACTGATGCAGGGAAGATTAAAGGTTACTGAGGAAGCGAAGCTCATAGAGACTACGATGAATGAAATTAATGGAAACTTCAAAGGCATAGAGGTTTGTACAATATACCCTGAGAAAAGAAGGGGCGAATCTATTGGCACTAAAGTGAAGAAGGAAGTGGCAAAGATGCTGCTTGGTAATAGAGAAGGCTTGACTATAATCGGACCAAGTAGCTTGATAAAGGAAATAAAAAGAGATCCTAATAAGATACAGCTGCTGGCTACTGAGCTTTCAAGAAAAAGAAGAAGCGTAAGTAAAAAGTAAAGCCTAGAGCTTTCTTAGAAGCTTTTAAAAAAAGCTTCAGCAAAAAGAAACCTCGGAAAGAAAGGCTTAAGAAAAAGGAAAATAAATGCCCCACCAATGTGTAAGATGCAGCACCATGTATGATGATGGTGCTAGCGAATTGCTTAAAGGCTGCAACTGCGGTAGTAGGTTCTTTTTCTATGTCAAGAAGAAAGATATTGAAACTGCTAAGCAATTGACTGTTGATCTGAAACCTGAGGAAAGACTGCAGATTGAGAAAGATGTCAAGGAGATAATAGGAGAGACTATTGAAGATGATAAGCCAGTTATACTCGACCTGGAGACTATCAGATTGATGAAACCAGGAAAGTATGAGCTTGACATTGTAAACTTGTTTAGAGGAAAACCTTTGATATACAAGCTTGAGGAAGGCAAGTACTTCATTGACATTGCAGCAAGCTTCAAGAAAGGCTCTTTAGTTACATCTTCTAAGAAAGATGAGGACAAAATGAAAACTGAGAAAGCTGATGATGATATTGATGATATCGAATAGCTACTTATTAAAAAATTCTTTTATCATGATTTCTGGATTTATCGAAGTTTTTATTTCCCAGTCTTTAGGGAAGCAGCGTGAGTAGCTTGGCTGGATATATCTCTCATCAATAAATGCAATAATGCCTCGATCTGTTTCTGAGCGGATACATCTTCCTGCTGCTTGCAAGGCCTTTATTACTGCAGGCATTATATAGCCATAATCCCAGCCTTTCTGGAACTTCTCATCATAATAACGAATAAGCTCTTGTGTCTCTAGATTTGGAGTTGCTAATGGCAAGCCAACAATTACTACAGCTTTTAGAAAATCGCCAGGCAAGTCAATCCCTTCTGAAAAACTGCCTGTACTAGTTGCTAGTAAAATAGCTCCAGAGTCTTTGTAGGATTTGAAGTTTTCAAGTAAAATGTTTCTGTCTGCTTTGCTTGCTCCTTGCTGCTCTAAAAATATTGTCTTATTTGCTTGTATTTTTAGATTCTCATAAACTCTGTCACGAATGTCATAGCTTGGGAAAAAGACAAGAACATTCCCAGGAATCTGGTTGATTGCATTTACTGTTGTATTTGCTATATCCATGTACATCTTATCGCTTCTTGTACTGAACTTAGTTGATGTTTTTGGAACTATGATATTAAGGCGATTATGCTTTGGGAATGGATCCTGGAACTCAGCGGTTAATGAATTGTCTAATCCAAGGATGTCTTTGTACATATTAACTGGGGATAATGTGCCTGACATCATTATGGTAGAGTAAGCTTCCTGGATTACATCTTTAGTTGCAACTGAGGGATCTAGACAATGATATGCCAGTGTTAGGTTAGTATATCCTCTTTTAGACTTTGTTTTTGACAGTATCCTGGCAAAACCAAAATCCTCCCCTGTCCAGGCAGACAAGAAAGATGAGATAGCTGCAAGAAAGCTTCGTCTTTTTTCTTCTAATATGATATCTGATGCTTTATTAAACATGTTTATTATATCTTCATAATAGCCTAGCAATTCTATCTCTTTTATTAAATCTATTTTCTTTATTATTACTTCATTGCCATTCTTGATTTTCTCAGCAAGCTTTTCAAGAATATTAGATATTTTTTCTGTAGTTGAAATCAATTTTTCATCTTTTAACTGTCTTGCTTCTTTTAATGCTTGAGACATTACATAGCTGGAAAGATCTATTGATAACAAATCTCTGATTCTTGATGGAAGGTTATGGGCTTCATCTACTATTATTATGCAATCGCCAAGATTTCTGTTTATCTTGTTTAATATGTTGTCCCTGATTGACTTGTTAAATAGATGATAATAGTCTGCTATTACTACCTTTGCGTCTTTTGCCAGAAGAAGAGAAACCTCATATGGGCATAGCTTGTGGTTGCTAGAGATATTTATAGAATTTTCCACATCTAATGGGCTTAATTGTGTTAGTGTGTTAAGTGCTTGTCTAGTAGCAATGCTTAACTGCCCTTTAGATTTAAGATTAAGATAATACTCACATTCATCTTTTTCTCTCAGGTCACGGCAGTATTCTAAAAACTGGCCAGGTGGAAGGATAGAGGCACCAGGCTGCAGGCACATCCAACGTTTTCCTATAAGGTCGACAACGATTGCATTCTTATTGTATTTCTGCTTGATCTTGCGCAGGCTGTCTATTGCTATCTTATGCTGGGTATGCTTTGAAGTTAAGAAGAAAACCACCTTATTATTGTTTAGCGCATAAGAAAGAGCGACAGGCAATGTAGAGTCTGTCTTTCCTATGCCTGTAGGAGCGTTAAGAATCAGATTCTGCTTATTGTCGAGAACAGTTTTTACTTTAGTAATCATACTTTCTTGATGGTCTCTAAACTCTGGATGTGGGAATAATATAGAATCTTTATCTATCATTTTACCTATATTTATATTGGTTACTTATAATTGTTCCGAAACCTTTATTTATACTTGAGAACAACTATTATTATATGAGAAAAGAGGTAAAGCAGGACATATATAATGTTATCAAAAATAGTATTAAAGCGATAAGAAGCAAGAATGTTTCTCTGCTAAAAGATCTTAGCAACCATACAATACATGATGCCAGCATTTACCAGGATGAACATTCTGTAAGCATTGCTGTAGTTATTTATTCATTATATAAGATATTTGAAAGGAGCGATTATAAGAAGTATAGTGACTGGAACTTATTCTATAGGGGAGTAGTTGATAATCTGAAGAAAGCTTTCTTTGCACTGAAGAAGAATGAGGATGAGCATTATGAAAGGCATATTAGGGATATTTTCAACATGATTGACAAGTTAGACAGCAGACTTAGAATCTATGCTAAGGATGTATTTGAACAGGCAAAAGTGCATAGAGCTTCTAGACTGCATGAACATGGTGTATCTGTGGGAAGAACAGCAGAGATACTTGGAATTTCCGAATGGGAATTGATGGACTATATTGGAAAAACAGGGATAAGCGATAATGACCTTAATATGAGTATGGATGTTAAAGACAGGCTGAAATATGCGAGGAGCTTATTCAAATGAAGAGCATTGTCTTTGACACTAGCACTATAATAAGTATAGCCACAAATAACTTGCTGCACGTTCTTGAAGATATGAAGAAAAGATTTGGAGGGGAGTTCTATATTGTAGATGCTGTTAGAAGAGAGGCAATTGAAGTGCCTATGAAAGGCAAGCTCTATAAGCTAGAAGCTATAATGGTAGCAGATTTAGTAAATAGAGGAGTAATTAAAATATATAGCAGTAAAGAACTGGTTGATAAAGCAAATAAGATAGCAGAGCTGGCCAACAACATATACAAGGCTAAAGGCAACCACCTTAAATTGATACATTCTGGTGAGGTTGAAAGCCTGGCAATTGCATGCGATGTAAACGGGACTTTAGCTATAGATGAAAGAACTACAAGACTGCTTATTGAGAATGCTGATCTGCTTGCCAAAATACTAAGGAAAAAATTGCATACAAATGTATTCGTAGATAGGAAAAAACTAGCAGAGTTCAAAGACATGGTTTGTAATGTTAATGTAATCAGGAGTGCTGATTTGCTTGTTGTTGCTTATGAACTTGGATTGCTAGATAAGTATCTTAACAAGAGCATATTTGCTACAAGCAAGAGAGAGTTACTAGATGCTTTACTATGGGGGGTGAAGCTGAGAGGATGCAGCATAAGTGGAGAGGAGATTGATAAAATCATTGAGCTTGAAGGACTGTAAACTTTTAGGAAAAGTTTAACCAAAAAAGGAAGGTTTAAAAGATGCTATTTTCTCGATACTTATGTTAAGGGGTCGTAAGCTAACTTGGCAAACTGGCCGCCTCCAGACAAGCTTTTAAAAAAAGCTTGAGCAAAAGGTAAAAAAGGCTAAAGGAAGAAAGCGGCACTTGTGGGTTCAAATCCTGCCGACCCCATAGCTTTCTTAGAAAGAAACCTAGGAAAGAAGAAAGAAAGCTTAACCAAAGAAATTAAGAGAATTATAAGAAAGCTTAATCAAAACTTTTTAAAATATAAATTATATATCATCTAGGATATAGTGATTGTAGTTGTTACTTTTATATAATAGTAAATAGTGGAAAGTTTTATATATCTTTAGGTTATAAAAAAACACGGGGGTTTCGAAATGAAAGATTATTTTAGAAAAGGATTAAGCGGCTTGGTTTTAGGAACATATCTTGCTACTGGTGGATATATAAGAGCGAGCGAGGGAGCTCCTGATAGGATAGACATAAATCATGCTGACAGTATTGAAGTCTTATTTGAGCAACCTAGATATTTCCAAGTTGGAAGGAAAATACTAAATTGCGGCAAGACTTATCTGATTGACAAAGATTCACATATAGACAAGCCGGAAGTAGCATTGAGTTCTATTCTCGAGTATTTTAACAAAATAGAAAGCAATTATAAAAGTGTAGAAGGCAGAAGGAAAATTGAGGATGCAATAGGCAAGACTAATCATTTATTGACTGAAGAAACAGGGAATTATAATCCTATTACAAAAACTAGATCTTCAGGGAGACAATTAACCGATGCAGGAATGGCTAAATTCAAGGAAGCTGCAAGTGATGGAATGATAACTCCAAAAGAGTATGAGCAACTTGGAAATGGCGATGTTTATGTTGCTGAAAGAGTTGGGAGCAAGATAGAAGCACAAGGGAGATTAGATCAGGGAATAATTGTTAGAGTAGACCATAGCAGAGATGATTGCTATGAGCCTAGCGTTGTTGCCAGAAAATTACCACAGGCTCCACCTGTAGATAGAAGAGAACCTACTGTGAAACAGCCTGCTCCAGTATATCAACCAGTTCCACAGCCAACACCTGTGCCAGAGCAGCCAGGTAGATTAGAAGAAACTGTTCAAGAATATAAACCAAGTCAAGAGACAAAGGGAATTGTTGAAGAAGAGCTCAAAGATAAATGGGGGAAGAGACACCCTATTGCTAAAAAGGTCTTAATCGGCACGGGAATCGCTGTAGGATTGGCAGCAGCACTTATAGGATTACAGAAAGAAGAAGATAAACCATCTAATAGGATAACTGGGGGCCCACCATATTGACAAGAATTAAGACACCTGGATTACTTGCATTAATACTATTGATAGCTATACCATTAGCTTTAGCCGTATCTGTAAGCGTAAAATGGACAGCAAACCTTAATGACTTTAATGGAGTAGTGTATCATTGCACAGACTCTAGATGTAATAATTTAGATAATAAATTGCTTGAACTAAACTCTGGCAACAATAATTTCTTAATCACTAACTTTACTGCACCAGATGGCTTGACAGATTCTCATGCTGCATACTTTACAAAGCAATGTTATGTACCAAATGAATTCATAATACAAACTATCGGCGATGTTAACTACAATACAGCTAAAGATGTGTTCTTTGGCAAGAAGACAGGATGCCAGGCAGAAATTGATGATGAAGATTTTGTATTTCTAAACCTTGTGAATGATATTGGAACTGTTGGAAGCCCATTCAGCATTGTAGTACCTGTAAAAAGCGCATTTTCAGGCAGGAATGGTGCTGCAGGCACACCTGGATTTATACCTGATAATCTAAAAGATGATTATTATTCTTCATTAGTTAGAGTAAGCGTAGATGTTAAAAATAGTCATGGTGTAAGCGTATTTACTGAATCTAAAGATGTTAAAATATTAGTAGATGATATGCAGAATGTTTTATTTACATGGGTTCCAGAGCAAAGAGGAACATACACGATGATCTTAAAGACAAGAGTGATAGATTGTAAGTGTTCAAGCACAAAAGATGACCAAATAAATAAGTATGTCCTCATAAAGCAAGGAACAGGAACAACCACCACAACAACCACAGTTACTACAACTACTACACTTGGTAGCACGACAACAACTACAATTCCTGGAAATACTACAACAACAACCCAGACAACTACTACAACAGTTTCATCTGGAGGTGGGGGCGGAGGAAGCAGTTCATCTGGCAGTAAAGATGTATTTTACTTAGATAATGTAAGACTAGATAGCTATAGTTTTATGCCTGGAGAACAGTTAGAGATTAATGTTGACTTAAGAAAGGATGTTGGCAGAGACTTAAGAGGAATAGCAATAAGAGTAAACATACCTGGATTAGGAATATCAAGAACTTCTGATGAATTTATATTAGATGAGAAAGAAGAGACAAAGCAGTTTGAAATAACTATTCCCGGAGATGCAGAACCTGGAGATTATGTGATGGACATAATTGTCTTTAATGATGATAGGACATTAGACAGATATGTCAAGTTTACAGTAACTGGAGAGATAACTCAGGCAGGAACAGGCACTACCTCTGCAACCAGCGGTTTGGAGAGAATTACAGGAAGTGCTGTGGGAATACCAGATACTGGAAGCTTGTTAAACTCTGGATTGTTTAGGATTGGATTGATGGCAATTCTTACAATGGTTATTTTCTATATTATATGGAGAATATAGGCTTTTATTTTTCCCTTTAGATAGCTTTATAACTGTTTTGGTAGCCATGAAATAATTAGTTACTACCGAAAGGTTTAAATACGTATTATCATGGTTTAATGATAACATGTTATTAAAGACTAAGGAGGGTATGAAAATGGGTAACAAAAGTAAATTGTTTAGTTTAGTTCTAGTATTGTTACTTAGCTTTGCAGCTCTACCTGGCTTCGTAAAGTCTCTAGTAGTGACAGATGGCCCATTTGGTTTCCAGACTCTGGAAGTGGATGGAGAAAGTGTAGACACTAGTAGTGTGCTATCTGTTGAAAGAGGAGACTCTGTTGAGGTAAAGGTAAGATTTACACCACCTACAAATGCTGAGGGTGTAAGAATAGATGCAGAGTTGAGAGGATTAGAAGATGAGAATGTTGAGGATAGAACTGATACATTCGATATTTTGGCTGGAAAAACCTATGTCAAAACATTGACATTAGACATACCAGAAGACTTGAGTGAAGATGATCTAGACAAAGAATTTACCCTAAAGGTAGACTTTGACGGTGATGTTTGTGATGCAACTGGTGCAAATTGCACTGCAGAAAGTTATGCAACAAGCACAGGCTTGATTGTAACAAGTGCAAGACATGATTTAAGGATACAGGATATTGTATTCAGATCTGGAAGCACTGTAGATGCTGGCGGAAACTTATTCGTTACAGTATGGGTCGAGAATAAGGGAAGCAAGGCTGAAGAGGACATTAATGTCCAGGTAAGCGCACCTGAACTCGGCTTGTCTGCAAGAGACAAGATAGATGAGCTTGTAACTGCAGGCGAAGAAGATAAAGCTGGTGCAAGAGACAGAGATACTGACACTGAAGCAGTAAACTTTGCTCTAAAATTGCCAAGCGATGCAACTGCCGGAGACTATGACCTAGTAGTCGAAGTAGATTACAACAGAGGAAGAGAAACTGTCAAGCAGACAGAAACTTTCACTGTAACTGGTGGAGCAGCTCCTAGAGTTGAGGCAGAGACTATAGTAACAGTTGATACTACAAGTCAAAGCGTAAACAGAGGGGAAGGAACTATCTACAAGTTCAGCTTCGCAAACTTAGGCAAACAGGCAAAGACATTTAGTGTAGATGTCACAGGAGCAGAGCCATGGGGAAGCGTAAGAGTTGACCCATCTTTCGTAACTGTGCAGCCTGGAGCAACATCTGAAGCATTTGTATTTGTGACTGCCAAAGATGATGCAAGCCTAGGAAAGCACTTGCTAACAGCAAATGTAAAAGATGGCAGCATGCTCTTGAAGTCTGTCAGCCTAGAAGCTGATGTCAAGGGACAGGCACCAACAGCTGTTACAGGAGCAGCTTCATGGGATCAAGTCAGAAAAGGCCTTGAGATTGGATTTGCAGTACTATTGATAATCCTAGTAATACTAGGAATTATAATAGCAATTGGCAAGCTAAGAAAAGGCGATGGTTCAAATGAAGAAGAACCTGGTCAAGCAGAAGGACAGAGTTATTACTATTACCCAAGGTATTAGTAGTTCTCTTTTTTTCTTTTTTATAATTTTATAAAATGATAGCGTATAGGAAAAGATTACAAGAACAGCTTTCTAAATTAGGATTAGAACAAGCAGGCGTTTATGCAGCAAGAATCCCTTTGTATGAGACAATATCTGATATTTTAGATAAACGTGGTGCTATATTTGCACCCCATGTTTCAGAGTTATTTAGGGGGATTATTGCTACTGAGCGAGCCGCAACTACAACAGATTTAGCTAGATATGGGGCGTTAATTGGAAAGGATTATGGAATTAATGTAATCAGTCTTAATGAGGCAATTAGTAATGTATATGGTCGTAATTTTATATATAAAAATCGCGATAGACATGTTAATAAGACTACTAGTATTTTTTATAAATCTACAAATAGTTTGGATAAATTTATTAGGAAGCATACATCAAAATTAGAGTTAATTATTATTGATTGTGATTTTCCAAAATTGATTAACGAAAAAATAAAATGAAAAATTATTCACAAATTCTAAAAAAAGAATTCCACAATTATGGTATTATGGTATTGACGTACATTCAGAGCTAGAAGAAATGGTTGATCCTTTGTATAAAGTAATTCTCTTTTTTCTTTCTTTTATCTATTTGCTATATATTCTTTGCAGTATAATATACATTTATATATTGTCTAGAGTTTTCTGTTGTTATGTCACTAAAAGACTATCAGATGAAAGTTGATGAGGCTGTTAAGGTGTATAAGCAACCATATTGGGATCCTATCTGGATTAGCTCACAGATTAGCGAAGAGTCTGGAGAGGTAGCGAGAGAGATAAATCATATGTATGGTCCAAAAAAGAAAAAGATTACAGAGGATACTAACAGTAATCTTGGAACAGAGCTCGGTGATTTAATCTTTGCAATAATATGCATGGCCAATGTCCATAATATTGATTTGGATGAAGCATTTGACAAGACTATGCAGAAAATCTATGAAAGAGACAAAGATAGGTTCGAGAGGAAATAACTTTCTTTAAGTTTGATTGGTATAAAAACTTTATTGCTAAATCTTGGTTACTTTAACATCGTCTATCCAGTAGGTTACAGCAGTATTAAAAGGAATCATAATGCCAGTAAGTGGTCGTGTGGTAGTACAAGTGTTAGAATATTGAGCCCAATCTAGTCCTAGAGTATGAGTTGTTGGGCAGAACAAGCAGTCTGCAGTATCACATAAGGCTGAGCGCATAGTAGCAGGAGTGGAGTCGGCCTTTGCCCAGAAAGTAATGATGTATGTCCCTGCTGGAGGATAAATTGAGTAAAATTGATACATAAATGGCCACCACACATCGTAAGGAGTGATAGTATCAACTTTGAAGGAATTAGAACCTGTATGGGGATTAGTTGAGTCTATAGAGCCTGTACCTGCTGATGATAGGTGATTATATAACCCCCAGTAATTAGCGCCATATACGCCATATTCCAAGCCGCCATTTAATACGTAATCATTTTCAACTTGGGTAACTATGCTGCCTTTTCTTGTGTGGGTTACACCTAATGGTGATTCATAGGCGATGTCTATATCATTTTTAAATCTTGAGTTTGTTGTTAGAAGTGGATCACATGGTAGTATAATTATCTCTTTCTCTCCATCTAACAATCCATTATTAGCAGATACTGCTGTACATCCAGGAATGTTAACTGTAAATAGATTTAAATTCTGTCCAAGGCCATTCTGAACAACAAGACTGACTCCAACATTATTTGCAGTTACATCTGTACATGCAACACCTGGAAATAAGGTGCAGCTTTCTGGCAAAAATCTTGCAGAATTTAATACTCCAAAATAAGCAAGTGCAACTATAGTTATTAATACAGCTAATATTGCCCAACCATAGGTCATCAGGAACTCCATGGCAGCATGCCCTCTCTTTTTCATTAATATCTAAAAGAATAATGTGTTTAAATATCTTATTACTACATAAACATACTTCTGATGCAATTTTCTTAACCTATATATTTAATAATCAAAATGTATTTAAATAAACTATCTGCTAGCTAGTAATAAAATGAGGAGATTTAACCACAGTAGTAAAAAGTTTGTTACATTCCTATTCTTGTTTATATATATTTTAAGTATTGCTAATGCGCAGTCTGAAGACTTTTCTTTAAGCACAAATCAAAGCAGCAGCAGTGTATGCCCGGGCACAACTACGTTGTTTATTACCGAGATTACAAACACCGGAAGTTCAGATAGTGAGTATACAGTTAATACAGCTGGATCAGCAGGCAAATGGGCATTAAGTGTGCCTACAGGATTTATATTAAAGCCTGGAGAAAAGAAAAATATGTCACTCCTAAATCAAGTAGCCCTGCTGGAAGCTATACTGTTGATGTTTCTATAAGCACAAGCAATGGACTGGTAAAAAGAGTAAGCTATACTGTTACTGTGAGAGATTGTTATGGTGTTCAAGTTTCTGGAGAACAGGGCAAGCAGATATGTCCTTGTGAATTAACTAAATATGATTTTGTTGTAAAAAACACAGGAGAGTTCCAGGAGACTTATAGATTAACAGTAAGCGGCAGTGCTGCTGGCTATGTTAAACTTAGCGAGAGTAGTGTTACTTTGCAGCCTGCAGAAAGCAAGACTGTATTTGCATATGTTCAGAATCTATGCAGCCTGGGAAGTGATGATTTCACAATAACTGCGACTGGCAGAGAGGTTGCATCCTACACATCAAGCGTTGAAGTTAACTCCTGTTTCGATTACAGCGTGACGAGTGATAAAGATTTTATTACAATGTGCGACCACACGACAGAGACTTTACCGATAAGCATCGGCAACAAGGGCAGTAAATCAAATGAGTACGCCTTAAGTATTGACGGACCGGCTTGGGCGAACCTAGAAAAAACAAGCTTAGTTCTGGGATCTGGGCAGAGTGCTAGCATAAATCTTATTCTAAGTCCGGACTACAATGAAGTGGGCAACTTTAACGTCAATTTTAAGGCTGTATCTCAACTTGGAGAGGTAGAGGCTGTTAAGCCAATAAATGTCAACGTGAAAGAATGCAATAAGGTTGCTGTGGAATTAAAAGAAGAGAATGACAGGATATGTGCAGAGCTAGGAAAAAGCTACCAAGTTATTGTAAAGAATACTGGAGAGATAAAGAACGATTACAAGATTAGCCTGGATGGACCTGGATGGGCTGGCTTAGATAAGCAGCTTGTTAGCTTAAATGGTGGGGAAGAAGCTAGCCTAAACCTGAATTTAAAACCAGAGAAGAATGACATTGGAAAAAGGAATATAATAATCAGGACAGGAACATTAGACCAGGCAATAACCAGCCAGGATGAAATCCAGATAGAAGTTGTATCAAGCGAGAGTTGCTTTAAGCCAGAGCTTAGTCTTGAAAATGATAGGCTTGATATAGAAACTGAGAGCAGTGCAACTATTCCGATTACAATTAAGAACTCAGGAGTTGAAGAAGCCAACTATGAACTAAGTGTTAGCGGAGATGCGGCAGGCTTTTCTCAATTAAACCCTAGCTCACTAAAATTAAACTCTGGAGAGAGCGAGACTGTCTATCTTTATGTTGCGCCAACAGAAGATGTTAATGAAGGACTGCATAAGGCAACCATAACTGCCAAATTAGAAAATAGTGCTGTGCTTGACAGCCAGACACTAGATATAAATGTTAAACAGAGCTCTTTAGAAAAGACCTCGGAGAAACAAGGCTCTGAAGAAACTTCTACAGAAGAAAGCACTGTAGATCAGCAAGATGGAAATCAAACTGGATTGGAAGGTGTCACAGGCGGGGCGGTTGGTGGATTTGGAAGAGTTGTAAATGATTATAAATATTATATCATATCTGCATTTGTTATACTGGTTATTATAATCTTATTACTAAGATTCAGAGAGAAAAAACTATCTATAGAGCAATGGGAAAAAGAAGTAGAGAACGATAACAATTATGGACAGCGGAATAATGCAGATAACATGAAGTTATTTGGCTGGATAGCTGCCGGCGTAATTTTGGCAATATTTATAGTCCTCGGATGGATGTATGCAAGCTTTGTAAGAGCATATGTTTATTATATCATAACTGGAATTGTTTTGCTTATTGTAGCATTATTCATCTTGAAATATAAAAGTTCTATATTCAATTTCTTTGAGGAAGACAACAAACCTTTTGAAAAAAGCTTTGATGGAAAAGGAAGCGTTGACGGGAAGAAAAGCGTTGACGGAAAAGAACAAACTCAATCTGGAGTGGCTGAGGTAAAAAAAGCAGTGGAAAGTAAAGCTGAACAACCAAAAACGCAAGTACAACCTGGAATTATAGTTCATAAGAGTGAGAGCCCAGATCATAAAGCTGTAAGAGTAGAGCAACAGCCTTTTGGAAAAAGCCTGGGGAAAAAGAGCTCTTTGGAAAAGACCTCGGAGAAACAAGTAAAAGGCTCGCAAAAAGAAACACAAAAGAGCTCTTTGGAAAAGACCTCGGAGAAAGAAAAAAAGAGCGATGAAGAGCTATATTACTAGGAGGATATGATGGAAAACAAACTGAAAATGATGATGGCCGGATTAGGATTGGCAGGATTAGTAAACTTATCTTGTGACCATATTGAAAAAGAGAATATGTTATTTGAATGCGAGGCTGGAAATGCTAGGGTTAAGATTATAGAAGAAGTAGTGAGCCGGGATTATGATAAAACAAGACTTGAGGTATATGACAAAGATGGGAAGAATGTGCTTATTATGCAACAGTATGCAAATGGTTATATCAACTGCAATGATGGAATGAAAAGGATATATCAGGGGGAAGTAGCCAAGACTAAAAAATGATTATTAGAGAACAGAAACCAGCAGACAAAAAGAGCGATGAAGAGTTATATTATTAAATGAGTAGATATTCTAAACCTTATGAAAAATAAATGGATTTTAATTTTTTATAATGCTATACCCATAATACTGATGATTGTTTTAATACCTTTGATAGTGAATGATTATCTGCTTAGTCTGGTTTACTTAATAATAATTGGAATTTCTTTGTATGTAAAACATTATAAAAATGACTTCTTAGTTATGTGTTTTGGATTTGTAATAATGATTATAGCCGAGACAATATTCATTAGTACTGGAGTAGAGACATTTAATAGAACTAGTTTGCTTGGGATAATGCCAATATGGTTGCCTGTGTTGTGGGGATATTCTTTTATCGCTATCAAGCGAGTTGTGTTGTTATTGCGTTAGACCTTGACTGCTAAGCCTTTAAGCTTATCTTTATTCTGATAATAATTAGATAGAACGCTGCAGGCTCTAGAAAGATCTGCATCTTCTGTTCCTGCAACCAACAGCACATAATAACCATTGTTGTTAAACAAACTGAGTATAGCTTCTCCCTGCTTGTACTGCCAGCCTTCCGGGACTAACTTTGTGTATAACTGGTTAGACTTGCCTATCGCAATTATATTTTGATTATATTCTGACAAATCAGCTCCTTTAATTATATCTGGAACTGCAAGTGGCTGCGTTTTTGAAATTGACTGGCCATTAATCTTTATGTTTGCTTTTACCTGATTGTCTGGAATCCTCAGCTCAACATCTTCATCGTCTACACCATTCTTAATGTCTGAAATTATTATGCCATACCTGCTTCTCTGGTCAAGCTCATAACTGCTTATATCTTTTTCATCCTGCCCATACAATAGCTTATTTATACCATTGAGATTTGATTTTGTCCTTATGATTATATCATCGTTTGTAATTCCTGTGCCTGATGGGGCAAATACTATATCTAGGCTGGACAGATCCCCTTCAGATGATATCTTAACATCATCTCCAGATGTCTTGCCAAATGATACAGATGCAAACTGCAGCACAGAATTTGTAGCTGAATATGTTCCTGCCCATTTTACCTGGTTAGAATCCTCGTACAGAACATCTACGGTGTTTGAGCTGTTGGGCCTGAGGTAGATAATAGATGCTTTCTTGCTGCCTGACTTATCTGTGAGAAAACTAGATGTTTTAATCTCCAAACCATTTGCATGCCCTGACATTATCTGTATAACATCTTGCGATGATAGATGAGGGAATGCATTGCTAACGTCTATGCTTTGTTTTGAGATGCGATAGTTTGAATATAGCTCTGTGTTTAATGAATCAAAACAGATGCTGATGAACTTATTAGGAATATCTATGCAGCTCTTTATTCCAACCTCTCCTGTAATGTCAAAATCATTCCTTATTCCTATAGTTGGACCGCCTGACGAATA
>CAZSRE010000003.1:0-12428 GCA_964609195.1 Candidatus Woesearchaeota archaeon
ATAGTAGAATAATTGCAAGAACAAAAGCAGGGAATAGAACAAATTCCAGTTCAAGATATAAGTTTGAGACATTGCCTGAAAGAATTTTTGATAAGTTAAGAGTTGAAGAAAGGATAGATAGTGATAAGACCCATAGATTTAAGAAAACATCAAGAACAAATAGGAGCTATAAAAGAAACGATTTGCCGAGGACTTATCTTTTAGCTGATGCTTTGTTAAAAGAAGTAAGAGAGTATGTACATGAATATCCTGTTGTCGGTCACGTTTCTGAATCTTTACAGGCTGAATATTGGGATCCTAGCGCTAATTCTGATATTAATGGAAAATTGTTATCAGAAAATGACAAGAAACTACTAGCTAAAATTGCTGAAAATGATTTTTTACCTCTAAAATATCACGGAGGAATATATTTTGTAAGCGAGAGATTGTTAGACAATGAATATTTGGGTGACGATTTCATTAAAGCGCATGGATTAGATGAGGTAATAAGTAAATTAGAGAAACATCTTGACTTGGAGATAATCACACCTAAGGAAAAATTGCCTGATAGCAAGGCAGAAATTATTATAGTGTATGGTAGAAATCCAGAAAGACAGAATGTGTTCCCAGCAAAAGATAGGGTACATACTAGCTTGCTGATGGAAAATACATCTGAGAGCGCTGGAAATGGATATGGTAGCAGAGTGCTAGATGAACTTGTTAAAGGGGGAGATCAATATTTAGATCATTTACCAACTCCTGAAGAAATGGAAAAGATCTCTGACGATAACAAGCCAAACGATGGAATGTCAATCATAAAAACTAAATTCATGCCTGTCAAATAATTTACGTTAAAGCTCAAAAGAAGCAAAGTCTTTAGCTGCCTTGGTGTTCTTGAATATTTCTTTTGCTTGTTTCTCTAACTCTTCAAGATGTTTGTACCTCTGGCTGAAGTGAGTCAGGATAAGCTCTTTTGATTTTGATTTCTTTGCAATAAGCGCTGCTTGTTCAGATGTTAGATGCTTGTATTCTTTTGCTTCTTGTTCGTGCTCTTTTGAATATGTAGACTCACAGACTAACAAATCAGAGTCTTTTGCCAGTTTGATGCAATTAGCATGCATTCCTGTATCTAGTATTACTGTAACTTTCTTTCCAGGCCTTAGTATTGTAGCTTTTTTTACATCTATCTTTTTCCCATTAAAGACAATAGATTTGCCTGATTGCAGCTGCTTCATTATTGGATGCTGGGTAAGGCCGAATTTCTTGGTATATGCTATGTTAATATTTCTCCTGTCAGCTTCCTTGAATGAGTAACCAAGACATGGGGCAGAATGATTCAGATAACTTGCAGAAACAGAGAAGTCTTTTTCTTTAATAAATGTGCTGGCTGCCTTAATCTCATGCATCTCTATCTGTATTGTTCTATTATGCAGATATGTATTTAGTATATTCTCTAAATATTTCTTACTGTGTACTGGGCCGTAAATCTTTAGAGTACCTTGGTAATTAGATGCCCGCATTGTCTGCAGTAACCCTGGAAGGCCAAGTATATGGTCTCCATGCCAATGGGTTATTAGAATTCTCGTAATCTTTGCTGGAGATATGCCTGCAATTCTTAATTGCCTCTGAGTACCTTCGCCACAATCTATTAGTATCTTCTCATTATTATGACTAAGCAAGATTGCTGTATGATTCCGGTCCTGTGTAGGGACCATTGAGCTTGTTCCTAGGAATGTTAACTTTATCATTATAAGGGCTGGAGCAAAGCTTTTTAAATAGTTTACTAATAACCTTTCTTAGAAAGAAAGCTTAACCAAAGAAATATAAACGTTAACGAAAGAATTTAATCAAAAATGGCTACTAAAAGAAACGCAAAGATTAAGGCTGTTTTCTCTAGAGAGAACGTTGTTGCAGAAGACAAAAAGAAGGCAGCTAGTTTATATGATGCAAGCAGATTTGGAGAGGTTGTAGGAAAAGAATATCATTATTCTCTTGTAGAAGCTTTGTACTTATTAGAGAAAGGCAAGATGAGCTGCTATGACAGCAAAGGCGATAGATTAAACTTTCAGAAGTTTGTTAATAGAGCTAGAAAAGTAGAGCCTAATTTCTGGGTTAGATACTGCGTATTTAAGGATATAAGGGACAGGGGATATATTATTAAGACAGCCTTGAAGTTTGGCGCTGATTTTAGAGTATATGACAGAGGGATTAAACCTGGGGAAGATCATGCCAAATGGATTGTTTTTCCTGTACATGAAGCTGAAACCTTGACGTGGTTTGAATTTGCTGCCAAGAACAGAGTGGCCCATAGTACAAAAAAGAATCTATTATTGGCTATTGTTGATGCAGAAGGAGATGTGACCTTTTATGAATGTCAATGGATTAGGCCATAGAACAATAAAACTTAAATAACCATTTAAGCATAATTTCTTTATGGAAGTTAAAAAAATAGGTGGGGCAATGCAGGAGCTTAAGGATAAGGCTCTTGAGTTTGTAAAATCAAATGGTCCTTTGCTTCCAGTAAAAATAGCAAAAGCAATCGGGAAAGACATCACATTTTCCGGAGCAGTTTTATCTGAACTTGTTGCAAATAAAAAAGTTAAAGTGAGCATTGCAAAAATTGGTGGGAGTCCTGTGTATTATGTACCTGGGCAAGAAGTTAGACTGCAGACGCTTGAACCATACTTGCATGGAAGAGAAAAAGATGCTTATAAATTGCTAAAAGAAAAGAGATTAATATGGGAAGGCGATGCTGAGCCTTGGCAGAGAGTTGCATTAAGAGACTTGAAGGATTTTGCCATACCAATAAATGTTATTGCTGAAGATGGGACTAACATGTCATTCTGGAAATGGTATCTTGCTAGCGAAGATGAGATTAAGCCATCGATCTCTAGATATCTTGAGCCACAGAAAGTTTCTTCAGAAAAAATCCCTGAAAAGATTATAATACAAGAAAATACAGAAATTGTAAAGCAAGATGCTAAACAGACTAGACAGGAGATATTGCAGGATTTCATAAGTCCTGTTGAAACCAAGCAAAAAACAGAATATTTTGACAAACAAGATGTTAAGGTTAAACAGTCTAAGAGGGGGAGGCTTACATCACCTGTCGAGCTTGAGAATTATCTTAATAAAAAGCAAATAGAGATATTGTCAAAAGAAATAAGCAAGAAAGGGAAAGAAGTAGACATGATTGCATATGTGCCTAGCGGACTAGGCAAAATAAAGTTCTTTATTGCTTATAGGAATAAGAAGAAGATTAGTGAGGCAGACATTAGTATGGTATTCAGTAGATCGCAGGTAAAAAATGTTCCTGCTATACTGTTGTCAAATGGAGAATTGACTAAGAAGGCAAAAGAACATTTAGAAAAGGACTTTAGAAGCGTTACTTTCCATAAGATTTAATCTTTTAATCTTAAGAAGAATATTTCTATCTTTGTCCAAAAATCTAGGTCATCAACACAATGCTTCCACATACCTAATGAATTCTTTTTTGCCAGCTTTTCTGATTGCTTGAATGTCTGGTAATTCTTGATGTCAGGATGATAATAGTAGGCTTTTGCATACCCTTCCTCAACCAATATGTTGTTAATAGAACTATTATCCATATAGACATATCTCAATAGCCTTTTGTATTTGTCTCTGTTCGTAATATCTTTTTCCAGCTCTACTTTCTTATTCAAAACCAGTTCGGTAAGCCTTAATTTAGCTTCTTTGTAATAACATTGGCCTCTTTCTGGCGTGTCTATACCAATCAGCCTGACTTTTTCTCCGTTTTCTAGGGTAATTGTATCGCCATCTATAACCTTACTTACCTGAGATAGCTCTAATGCATGGCTAAATGAGGGGATTAATAAAATTGCTATAATAACTGCTATTCTCATATTTCTGTATAGTTTGGAAAGATTTAAAAAATTAACTATACTAAATATATTATGAGAGTTTTGTTGTTCATTTGTATGCTAATATTGGCTATTGGGATTGCAGAAGCAGCTGATAGCAGCATTAAGATAGGGCTGCAGCCTTCTGGGGTTGCAAGAGAGAAAATAGACATAGAATTTACTGCTATGCAAGATGCAAACCAAGTAGAGTATTCCCTGCTAAATAAACCGGAGAACTTAGTTGTTTTTGAAGGAAACAATGAACTTAATCATGAGATTACTAGCAATGAGTTTTATGATATTATAATAGATAAAGAAGTAAGAAAAGGACAAACATACAGGCTTAGATTAGAGTTTGATATAAAAGGATTAGTTAGTCAATCAGATAATAATTATATATTCTCTTTTAGATATGAGCCAAGCGAGAGCCTGAACAATTTTAATCTAGATGTTAATCTGCCAAGAGGATTTGTACTATCTGATATAGAATCTGCTGCATCACCTTCAGGTTATAACATAAGAACAGACGGGAAAGACATACAGCTATCTTGGAACCTTAGAAATATTGACATGGAACAATCTTTTATTATAATATATGAAAGAGGGATAATTAGCAATTCTGGATTGATAACTGGGTTTGTAATAGCCAGTATTTCTTTAGCTGCTATCGTTGGGGTTATATTGTTCTATAGAAAAGAGAAGAAAGAGATAGTATCGGGTGTATTAAGTGCTGATGAGAAGAAGATTGTTAGCATGATAGAAGCTAATGGAGAAATAACTCAAAAACAAATTGTTAAGGATACTGGATTTTCCAAGGCCAAAGTTAGCAAGATAATAAGAAGATTAGAGGAAAAAGGTATAGTAGAGAAAACTCCATATATGGCTACAAATAAATTAAGAATAAAAAATAAGATAAAAAGGTGAGCCTTTTTCTAAAAGGCTCTGTGAAAACTAGTCATCTCCCCCTTTCTGCTTGCCTAAACTGATTTTCTTACCACGAGCACTATCTGATTTTCCGCGCTCATTGTCCTCAGAAGAATCATCATCTTCGTCTTCATCTTCTTCTTGTTTAGACTCTCTCTTATGTTCTTTCTCCTGGAATTTCTCTAGTTGCTTCTCTATATCTCCATTGCCATAGGCCTTGATTTTCTCTATGGTTGCATTGTCCAAAAGTTGCTGTTGTATTAATGTGTAGACTACTTTCTTATTGAGCTTTTGATTCTCAATTAATTGCTGGACATTTGCTGGAGTTAGAGTTTGGCTTTCGACTAGCTGTTTTATGATCCCAGGCTTTAGTTCTTGATTTTCCAACAATGCATTAATTGCACTATGGCTAAGACTTCTTTCCTTGATTAAATGCTTGACAGTTCCAGATGGTAACTGAGAATGCTTGAATAAAGCAACTAATTGTGTGTCTGTCAAGTTATAGTTCTTTATCAATGATTCAAAAGCGTTGTTCTTGCCGAAGCCTAGAACACCTAGTAACTTGCCTGCTATTCCTGGTGGCAAGAACTGTGTTTCTGTTATTGTGTCTATCAAGCTTGGTGTAAGCTTACCAGTCTTAGCTAACCTGTTAATTACACCCGGATTTAGCTTGTTAGATTCCAAGATACTCTTTAGTTGAGCTTCAGAAATTTCGCCAGAAGCGAATTGCTGAGGCAACTTGTTAAATCCAGTTGCGAATCTTGGCTCTCCAGTTTCATTTTCTTTAGGCTTTACAGTTGTGGTTGTTGATTGGTTTACAGTAAAGTTTACTGTAGCATCATCTGTCTTACTACCAGAAGTTCCTGTAACCTTAACTGTATGCTGTCCGTTAGTTAGATCTCTTAGAACAACACTAAAAGTTGAACAGTTTGCACATGCAGTTACTTCAGCATTGCTGTCTAGCTTGTACTTTAGAGTACCAGCTGTGTTCATACTTGCACGTAAGATTACATCATTGTTTAGATGTAAACTATTCTCGCTTGGCTGAGTTATATTAACAACCAAATCTTGAGTTTCATTTACGCTAAAGCTTATAGTTGAGTCGTCTGTCTCATTGCTTGTTACACCAGTTACTTTAACTGTATGCAGGCCATTTGCCATGTTATTTAGAGTAACTTGAAAGTTTGAGCAATCGTTACATACGACAACTTCAGAGTTGCTATCTAACTTATACTTTAGAGTCCCATTTTCATTCATATGGGACTTTAGCAATACATCATTACTTAGATGCATGCTGTTGTTTGTTGGCTGATCTATAGTTACAGTAAGGCTGTCTGCCATTACTGCAGGCAATAATGCAGCAACAAACAATATTGTTAATACCATTAGTTTGTTTTTCATGTTTAGTTCACCGCATTTCAACAAGATGGGGGGGTTATATATAATATCAGTGGAAACCGTTTCTGAAACGTAAGAAACTGCGTTTCTTATCATCTTCCTTTTTTTGCAAACTTTTTATAAAAAACCTATAGAAAGCTTTAAATAACCTTTCTTAGAGAAATGTTAACGAAAGAAAATGGGAAGAATAAAAACTATGTTAATCAAAAGAACAGCACATAAACTTGTAGCTACTCATAAACCTGCATTTAAGAAGGATTTTGATGAAAACAAGAAAGTCGTTGCAAGATATGCTGAGATACCAAGCAAGAAACTTAGGAATGCTATTGCTGGATATATAACTAGGTTGATGAAGAGAGAGAAATAAGCTTGTTCTATAGTATAATAATACTTATTAATATCTCTTGATATATTCTTAATAAAGTCAAACTATTGTTTACTGAGAAGACTTTAATTTCAGAAAATCGGAGGCAACAAAAATGAGAGATGAGGCTAAACAAGGAGGAGATGACCACACTGTATTCATTGGCTCAAAGCCGTTCATGAAAGGACCTCAGTGAGAACTGAATCCACATGGGTTACGTGACTGGAGTCGTAATGCAATTCACAACACAGGGAGCAAAAGAAGTAGTGGTTAAAGCTAGAGGAAAGTTTATCTCAAGAGCTGTTGACATAGCTGAGGTCACAACTAAAAGATTCTTGAAAGATCAGCTAGTGCTTAAGGAAATGAAGATTGACAGCGAGGAATTTCAGAACAAGGAAGGAAAGCAAGTCAGGGTAAGCACTATAGAGATAACTCTTTCGAAGAAATAAACTTTTAGGAAAAGTTTAATCAAAATTCTTTCTTAGGTTTCTTTTTAAGAAAGCTACTTCAAAAAGCTTAAATATTGAGTTAGCTAGATTAGTATAAAAAGAGGAATTATGATCGGCTCATCTAATATAATAATAGATCTAGGATTATTGTTGATAATAGCAACAATACTATCTTTTATTGCAAACAAGCTAAAACAGCCATTAATACTTGCCTATATTGTTGCAGGGTTACTTCTTGGCGGATTCTTGTCAAACCAGATATTAGATTTTGATAATATTAACCTGCTTGCGCAACTTGGCATTGCCTTTTTATTGTTCATGGTTGGATTAGAGCTGAATTTTAATGATCTTAAACATATAGCAAGAGTATCTTTTTATGTTGGTATTGGGCAAGTTGTATTTACATTTATTATAGGATATTTCTTACTAAGAGTGCTAAACTATAACGTTGTTGAGTCTTTGTATATATCGATTGCATTAACTTTTAGCAGTACTATCATAATATTAAAATTGCTGAGCGATAAGGGAGATTTGCATTCCTTATATGGAAAGATATCTGTGGGGGCATTATTGATACAGGACTTTATTGCATTAATAATTCTTATAGCATTAGCTGGTTTTTCTGCTAACTCAGGAGCTCCACAGGATATAGCTTATTCATTAGCTAAAGGCATTGGATTTATTATTGCTGTTATGCTGCTAAGCAAATATGCATTATCTAAATTATTTACCAATATAGCAAAATCTCAGGAACTATTATTCTTAAGCAGTGTAGCTTTATGCTTCTTGTTTATAATAATAGCAAATTGGCTTGGATTGAGCATAGAAATTGGATCTTTTCTGGCGGGCTTGTCCTTGGCAAATCTTCCATTTAGGCTGGAGATAGGCAATAAGATCAAGCCTTTAAGAGATTTCTTTATTGTGTTATTTTTCATAACCCTTGGAACTCAGATGGCATACACTATACAAAGTATACCAGTAGGTGTTGCTATAACATTGTCTTTATTTGTGCTAATAGGCAATCCATTAATTGTTCTTATATTGATGGGAGTGCTAGGGTATAAGAAGAGAACTTCATTCTTTACAGGATTAATTGTGGCGCAGATAAGCGAGTTCTCGTTGATACTAGTGGCATTGGGTTATAGGCTAGGGCATATATCAGCAGAAACAGTTTCATTAGTTACAGTTGTCGGGGTAGTTACTATAACATTATCTGTTTATATGGTGGAGTATAATCAATGGCTATATGATAGGCTTAGCAGGTTCTTGAATATATTTGAGAAAAGAGATGTTAAAAAATGGATTATTGAGAGGCTTAGCAGAGATGAAATAAATGAGAAACATGACTATGTGCTATTTGGATGCCATAGACTTGGATACAGGATTGCTAAAATGCTAAAAGACATGCATAAAAAACTGTTGGTGATAGATTTTGATCCTGCAGTTATTAAAAAATTAAAACATGAAGGTGTGAAATGCATATATGGGGATATGGGAGATTATGAGCTATTTGACGAGCTTAGGTTAAATAAAGCTGAATTTGTGATATCTACTGTTCTAGACAAGAATAGCAGCATTGTCTTGGTAAGGAGGATAAAAACTGCCAATAAAAAAGTTAAGGTTGTACTGACAGCAAATGATGGCGAGGATGCACTTATGCTATACAAGGCTGGAGCAGACTATGTTATCGTGCCGCAGATACTGTCTGGTGAAAAAAGTGCAGATATACTTAGAATTGCAATAAGAGACAAGAATGTTATAAATGAAGTAAAGAAAAGGCATATCTTTGACCTTAAAAAGCTTGGATGGTATGGGGATTAATGGCGCTGAGGAGATTTGAACTCCCGATAACAGCCTTATGAGAGCTGTGTTTTGGCCAGGCTAAACTACAGCGCCAAAATTGATTAGAAAATAGGTTATAAAAGACTTTCTTTCCGAGGTTTCTTTGTAAGAAAGCTCTATAAAAGACTTTTGATTTTGGCTGCTATTAAATCAATCTCGCCATCTTTGTATTTGGTTTTAGGCTGCCTTAACCATTTAGCATCATCATCAAATCTAGGTATAATATGGAAATGGGCATGATTTACTTCCTGTCCTGCCGCTGGATGATTGTTCATTACAATGTTAAATCCGTGTGCGTTAGTTGCTTTCATTATTGCGGCAGCTAACTTTTGAGATACTATGTTAATATTAGACAGCTCTTTCTTTGGCAAATCGAGAAATGTCTGATAATGAGCTTTTGGGATTACTAAAGTATGACCTGGATTAACTGGGCCAATATCTAGGAAAGCAAAGAAATCTTTGTCTTCGTATAATACAGCAGATGGGATTTGTTTTTTTGCTATCTTACAGAATATGCAGTCCATTTAGTTATCCATTAAATTATTTGTAGTAATTATTAACACACCATTCTTAACGGCTTCTTCGATAAGATTCTTTATTTTAACATCCATTGAATTAATAGGGAGCATTGCATCTTCAATTATTTTAGTTTTAATACCTAGATTACCGAACACTAACGCTGCTTTTATTATCTCTTCTGGCTTGGTTATTCCATATAATACAACTTCTTTTGTTGAGTAGAATGAAATAACATTTTTAAGATTAGGATTTAGGAAGATATCATTGTTTATTTTTTCTATAAAAATATCGCCATTATGCTCTAAAAGTATGCTTTTAAGCTCAATGTCTTTTTTCTCAGATAGACTGATTGTCAATGGATTTTCAGGCATAGTTGCATCTATCTTCTCTTTTGCTATATTACTATCTATATTGCTTATCCTATTATCCATGGCACTTATGATTCGGATATTGTTAATTCTCGCATATTCTGTAATAACTCTTAAATTGCCAATTATCTCTTTAGATTTTATGCTATTTGATAAATCATTTGCATTTAGATCTTCAATTGTTCCAATGTCGCAAAAAAGAATCATATTAGGTTAAGGAAATCAGGATTTTTTCACCTTCTATCTTTACATGATACTTAGCTACATGCTCTGGTGGGTTTGAAGTAGACTTTCCTGTGGTTACATCGTATTGCCAGCCATGCCACGGGCATGTTACTGTCTTTCCATCTAGTATCCCTTCACCTAATGGACCTCCACGATGCTTGCATGTATTATCTATTGCATAGAACTTTCCATTGACGTTGAATAATGCCACATCTCTGCCTGAGACATTTACTACTTTGTTCTCTCCTGGCTTCAAGTCAGAAATGTTTCCTGCATGAACAAATTTTTCCATATCAACCCCCTGAGACTAGAGGACTGATTATTTATAAACCTTATTATGTGAACTTTTAGAATAAGTTTAATCAAAACCTTATCTGCATCATTATGATTATTTGTTTAAATAATTTACTTAATAAGTTTAGTAATTAGATGTGCTAAACCTGCTCCTACTGCTGTCTCTGGAATACCCCTTAAATTTCTCATTGGATTGATATAAGCATATTTTGATGCTGGTTCAATTACTGTTTGCCATAACAACTCTGACAAAGCAGAAGTAGCATAGCCTGCTAATATAGAATGGTCTTTTAATTGTGGTATCCAGTTTCCTAAGTATTCAGCACTATATTTACCTACTAAGAATGGTGCGGTTCCTATAATCCCTATGTGCATTAAATCACTGCTGCCTGGAAATGCAGTTGCACCTTTATAGATAGCTGTATAGAACTTATCTATAATATCTTGTAGTTTAGTCATTTGTCATCACTATATCATTTAATATATACATTATAGAATATATCTCTATATAAAACTACCCATATCCATTTATAAACCTTATTATGAGACTTATTTATTTAGAACTTAGCTAATTAAGCTGTGATGTGTGTTCTAGCGCAGCTTTTTTCATGTCATTGCTTCCATAGATTCCTCTGCCAACTATTCCATGGAACTTGTTGCCGGCTACTTTAGCAGCTTCTGTTATATTGCCGCCTTGAGCTATAAAACCAGGAGCGTAAAACACTGGGGAGACGCCTTCAGATTCGATTATTTCTCTTATTTGCTTTATTGTATCGGGTTTGTTTCCAGGAACAACATAATTATTTATACCAGCTCTTGCAGCAATCCTATATATATCTAAGGCTCCTTCGTCTGTGATGAATCCTCCTTCACTGACTGAGTAGGCTGGATGTGTCATCCTCCCACCTACAATAACATTCAACTCATGATTTAATGCTTGATATATCCATGCTCTCTCTGTTTCTGGTCCAGATTGTGGGAAAAATATAACTGTATCTATACCTGTTTTTTTCATAGTTCTTGCGAAATTCTTTCCTGTATCTGGAATATCTGTTCCAGCTTTTTGGTGGTCATAAATTAATGGCTTTTTTGTATGCTTCCTAGCTGTTTCAACTACTCTTTCAAGCCCGTATGTTAACCCGAGCTCAAAGCCTATCTTATAGCCACCAATACCCTCTACTTCAGATGTTTGTTTCACTAAATCTTCAAATTTTTCAAGAGACTCTACATCACAGGCAGGAATCACACTTCTATCTTTTTCGATAATTCTTTGTTCTAAATTAGCAAATATATGTTTGGATTTAGAAGTGCCATAAACTCTTAGGTAATTAAACATTTGCTTAATTGCTTCGTTTGGAACAACTCCTGAACCTAGGTAACCTTGCCTAATGTAGCACCAGATATCAGAAGCAGTCACTATTGAGACTACTTTTGTTCCAGTCTTTGCAGTGTATTCTGCGATTGCATCTTTGCCAGAAATATCAACTTCTTGCCTATCAACACCTATTGCTAACAATGGTAAATTAAAGTTACCTAAGCTAAGCAAAGTGTCTCTTGCTTCATACTTTGCGTTGCCTACTGTAAATACGTCATCGAGTTGTGCAATTGATTGACCTTCTTTTGGAGCTCTGCCAACCACTAATGCTTTAATTCTATCTTCTGGCTTAAGATTTGATGCTTCTCCATATTCTTTCGGAGTCTTTCTTGTGAAAAACCAAGGTATGTTGTTTCCAAGGTTAGCCATTCCTATTGCAGTAGAAACTGCTAATGCATTACCCTTTTCTGGTATACCATATAACAAATCAATTTTTTCTCCAGAGTTTAAAATAGATTTTGCATACATCTCACCAAGAAATTTAGATGAGTTTCCATCATTAAAATCTCCTATATTAACAAAATATGGAGATACTCTTTTGCTTTTTAATGTGAATTCTCCACCAATTTTTAGGGCTTTAGTCTCAAGAAGGAATTTGATAAACTCTAATTTGTATTCTTCTCCCATAAATTCTTATTTATAGTTTTGATTTATAAATACTTGTGTATTTTAACATTATATTTTAGATATGAATATTATGGACTCGCCGGGATTTGAACCCAGAGTTTCCGCCTTATCCGCTAGTTTTGATGCGAAGACGGTGTCATGCCGTTAGACCACGAGCCCATGTTTATTAAATTTTAGAAGATG
>CAZSRE010000003.1:12438-35672 GCA_964609195.1 Candidatus Woesearchaeota archaeon
TGTCTCCCAAGGCTTCTCGCATGCCATGCGAGCACTCTACCGGACTGAGCTACGCGCCCAATCTTCTGATTTTGAACGGTTTTATTACCTTTAAGAACTTATCTGTATCTGATTTATCTAGTCTGATTGCGTATAAAACCTTCTTGTTCCTCCCGTTTGGTAAACGTGTATAGACTTTACTTTTAACATTAAACTCTGCAACTATATTACAAAACTGCTTTGATAATTGTTTTGAAGTAGTATAAAATACAATATGGATTTTATCATAACTCTTAGTTATTGAACCATCTGTGTCTATTAAACCTCTAACAAAACCAATCTTGAAATTTTTTCCAAAATGTAGATTCTTTAATTTCACTGTATCATGCTTGTGTTGACTAATGTAATAAATATAATTGCTAAAATGGCTAAAGACTTTTTTATCAGTAACTCTAAGCCTATATTTTATTTGTCTATCTTTTAATTTAGGATATTCTATAAGAATCGGCCAATGTTTTTTAAAATAAGATTCATACATATTTTTAACATATTTTACATATTCCATATCTTCACCGAAATGGATACTAGTTTGATATTGGCCATTCGGTCTATAATAATACTGACTTCCATCTCCAGCAAAAATACCTACAATTTCTCCTTCAGTCTCAGAAAATCTAATTTTGAATTTTGGTTCTTTATACTTTTTACCTTTTAATTTTTTATAATAATAGTAGATGGTTGATTTAGATAGGTTTAATGATCTTGAAATACTATTTATCGAATAGCCTGATTTAATTAGTCTTATAAGTGTGCCTCTTTTATGTATATTTAACCTCACAGTCCTATATAGCTTTTAATATTTATAAGATTTATGCGACTATATCATAATTATAGCATTGTGTACAACATAACTAAAGAAGATAATGTTCTTTTAATTTCTTTACTAAATCATTTACCTTTACTCTTTCTTGTTTCATATTATCACGATTACGGATAGTAACAGTATCATCTTTTAATGATTGATGGTCTATTGTTATCATAGCAGGACAGCCTATCTCGTCTACTCTTCTATAACGGCGGCCTATACTTGCAGATTCATCTAAAAGTGCTATAAATTCTTTGTTAACAATAGAATAAACTTCTTTAGCTTTGCTAACTAACTTTTCATTGTTAGTAAGAAGAGGAAACACAGCTACTGTTATAGGTGCTATAGTAGATGGGAAGTGGAAAAGACTGCGTTCTTTCTCTTCATCATAAAAAATGTCCATTAATGCCCAGATATTTCTGTCAACTCCAAAGGAAACTTCTAATATATAAGGTGTAAATTTCTTTTCATTGATGTTAACCTCTAAAATTTCTTTAGACCCTTCTTGATGTCTGGATAAGTCATGTGAATCCCTAAAGTGTAATCCAGCACACTCTTTCCAACCACCTAGAGTATCTAAATCCAGTTCAATATCAAAATGAATTTTATTGTAGAATGCGCGCTCTTCTTCTGACAACTCCCTGAACCTAAACTTTTCTATGGGTATCTTTAATAAGTCTAGATAAAATTGTTGGATTCTTGCTAGGTGATAGACATAGAATTTTGGAAGCTTTAGTTCTTTGTAAGCTTCTTCACATGTTAATCTTGATAATTTTTTATCCTTATGCAAGAACAATTGTAAATGATACTTTTTAATATCATCCCAGTTGTCTGCTTTCTCTAAATTCTCCGGATCAAAGAATATCTGCAGCTCTGCCTGTGTAAATTCTCTTAACCTGAAGAATCCCTGCCTCGGACTTATTTCATTCCTGAATGCTTTTCCTATCATAGCCAAGCCCATTGGCAGCTTCTCTCTTAATGCGAAGAACTCCCGCTTGAAAGAAAGATATGGATTCTGGGCTGTTTCTGGAGATAGGTATGCCTTGTCATCGCCAGTAGCACCCAGCTTTAGTTCAAACATCATATTAAACATGGCTACCTTGCCAAGCTGCGAGCCGCAGCGAGGACATTTCATTTTTTTATCATGGATAATCTTATCCATATGATCTATAGTCATCTCTGAAGCTGATTTTCCAGTGTGCTCTTCTATCAAATCATCGGCCCTGAAGCGGAAATGGCATTTTGCGCATTCTACTAAGGGATCATTGAATTTTTCCAGATGGCCTGAGGCTTTGAAAACTTCTAACGGGAGGATTGAGTTGCCTTCTATCTCATAATAATTATTGTTTAGGCTTAGAAAATAAGAACGCCAGAGATTTTCAAACCTGTTTTTCATTAATTTGCCAAGATGGCCATATGTCCAGAATCCTGCACGACTGCCATATATCTCTGCTGTAGGAAAGAAAAAACCTCTTTTAGTTGCAATATTTGTAATTTTTTCTGCTTTATCTTTAATCATATAAAGAATGGTTATTTATCTATTTTTATATTTAATGGTTTTATTTAGAAGAGATATAAAATTATTAATTGTCTATAACAGATTTTATTTTAGTCAATCACAATAGCTTTTATAGACTTTATTTTATCAAAATCTTTATCTAATGTTATGATTGTAAGATTGTGTTGTTGGCAGATTCCAGCAATGAGCATGTCTATCTTGTTTATCAATTTACCCTCTTTTCTAAGCTTTTTTTCGATAGAAAAACTGATTATAGCTGAGTTTATATCAAATGGAAGGACATCTATATTATTGAAAAAATTAAGTATTGTATCTATTGTTGTTTCATCTTCTCCTACAGCAATTTCATGAAGTGAGAATGATGTAGTTTTTACTGTATTTCCATAGATTATTTTATGTATCTCTTTAGACTTGTCTGTTCCTTGTAAGATCTCTATTATAGCTGAGCTATCGAGTAAGTACATATCCTATCTTTTCCCTAGTTTCTTAGTCCTTTCTTCAAAATCTTTTGATAGCTCTATTCTTATGTCTCTTATGCGTTTTCTACGCTTCTCTATTTCTCCAGGTTTAGCTTTTAGTACTCCGAAGAATCTGTCTATATTACCATGTTTCTCTCTAGTTAGTCTAGTGAATAGCTTACTGAAGCTTTCATTTTCATGCTTAAGGTGCTTTATCTTATTGTATGCATCTTCTGTAATGGTAATAGTCTTTGTAGTCATATTATGTTTATGTTTAAACATATATTTAAATCTTTCCATATATCTTTGTGTAGATAAAATGGGGTTTACTAAATCGCTACAATCCCTTCCTCTATTTTTATATTTAGTGGTTATTTAGATGGAATAGGTATACCAACACAGTAGTATGTTGTGGAACAATCAGCGCATTGTTTTACTGGATAACTATTAAACTCGTATCCAATACATTTTCCGGTTTTTGCTTTCCCCTCAAACCCACCACTTTGCGCATATGGTTTAGGCAGTAAGATAGCTATTAATATTACTATGAGGATAATTATTAATAAGTTCTTTCTATCTTTTATCATGCTGTAACAAGCGGAGTTTCTATTTTTATATCTTCCGCATTTATGATGTTTTTTCCAGCTATCCTGTTGCAAGCTGTGTTGACCCAGAAATCTATATCGCGGAAGTTTTCAAATTCAGAATCATTAAGCGTATTGAATATGAAAATAAATGATTCTTTTTCTGGGAACATGTTGCGAATATCAAATGCTTTTTTCATATTATGCTGGCCTGGTTTTGTTGATACTAGTATGCCTATCTTTTCTGCTGAATAGAGCTTAGCTAATTTTCCCCTGATTGATTTTCTCATATCATCTATATCTTTTTGTGGGAGCATGCCAAATTCATTTGTCTCTGGATTTGCTAGATAGACTGGTTTGTTAGCTTCTATTGCTATTCTAACAGGATGAAAGATGCCTGAGCCAATAAATAGGAAGCAATCTACTTGAGATGCAATTGCCTTTGCTTTGCTAGCATCACATCCAAGAATCTGGCCTGCTATAATAGAATTTTTTATTAACTTTTGGGCTTCTGGTAGCTTATGCAGGTATTGGATGCTAGATGCTAAACCTATCTTACCTGATAGCTTTACTTTCTTCAAAACCTGGTTAATATCTTGCTGTGCTTTTGCGTGTATATGGAGAATTTTCATAGTTAGAACTTATGGTTTCGACACCTCCTAAGACTTCCTCTTTAGTTTTTCTACAATAACCTTATCTGATAATATTGCTGAATTGCCTGATGGATCTTCAATTACTAGTTTTACTGGAATATCTCCTAGTTTAACCTTCCAAATCTTCTTTAAAAGTTTTTTTGCTGCTGTTTTTACGTTTTCATCTTCTGTTGTATCTCTCTCAGACTCAATAACATCTTTAAATTTATCAATAACGCCTTCTACATTTGAGATATATCCTTCTGAAACAGGGCCTGGGGTAACAGACATTTTTAGCTTGGGAATCTTAACTGTTGCAAAAGAGGATTTTATAACCTTGATTTTCATGTCTTGTTCAGAGCTTATTTCTAATGTGCATCTAATAGGCTCTTTCTCTTCCAGAGACTCTATGTCAGATTGATGATATAAGCAAGAACTGCAGGTCATTGAGAAAACAAATACTTTGCCAAAATGAGGAATCTCCATCTCATCCTGCTTTAAAGTAAGAGTTTTCTGGCTACACACAGGACAATTCTGCCGGTCTAATATTTCCATATAATTTATTCAAAGAAAAAAGTTTATAAAATTAACCTTTCTTTAGGAAGAAACGTTAACGAAAGAAAATAGGTACTAAAAAAACTAATAAGGTCTTTTAGGCTGCTCTTGTGCTGGCTGAGGCTGCTCGCGGTATATCTTAGCAAAAGATGGGGTAACAACAATCCAGTCATCACCAAAACCAGCTATGTCTCCCTCAATGGCATCACATGTCTTCTTGATCTTGCTTACAGCTCTCTTAAGCTCTACCATGTCTCTATCTTTTAATGGTTTAATGTTAACTAGGGCTATAGTATAGCCTTCTCTTATAGAATCTAGTGCAGGCTTTATGTCTGCAAAGTCTTGGATTATGAAAGGACGGACAGAAATCTTAGCTTTTTGAGATGTTTCCTTCGCTGTATCTATCTCGAGATAGTCTTCACCCATCTCTTCTGAAAATCTTAGGCTGTCATCAATGCCAAACCAACTTTTTATTTTTGAAAATCCCTTTGCCATTTGTATCATCTCTTTTATATTAATCTCAAATTTAACTTAATATCAATCTACACCAATAATGACTATATAAATATTTCTATGAAGTCTTATATGCTTTCCAATAAGCTAACTACATGCCATATTTGCGTGCGAGTATATGTCGGAACGTTGGGATCATCAGAGATTTCATCTAATTCTTGCAAAGACCTGTTAATCTTTACTTCAATGCTCTTGTCTCCTGATTGTAAGGCAAGAATTGAGCTGCGAATCTTATCGCGGACGTTCTTTGGGATGGTAGCATCCTGTTCAATTTGAGAAAGAGTCTGTATAACCTCTTTCGTTTTTTCATCTGCTAAATCAACACTCACTTTTGCCATGTTTTATAAGAACAAATGTTCTTATCAACTCCTATCTTTAAATTTATTCAAAGACTTTAAAATTTCTGTTTGTAATGTGGTTGCTTTGTCTTTTAAGTCTTTCTCTTGCTTGTCTAAACTTTTAACTCTTAAATCAAGTATCTCTTTTTTTTGATCAAGATCTGTTTTTAAATCTTCTTTTTTACTAGCAATCATGATCTGTCCAACTATTTTATACGCCTCTTTTACATTAACTAACTCACTTAAAGCATTTTCTATTTCTAAAAGCTGAGATTGGAATGTTTGCTTCTGCAAATTAATGCTTTGCAGATTCTGTTCCATCATCTGCAACTTTGCTATCTTGTTTTCAGCTTCTTTGTTTAGTTCCATGGTCAGAACCTATAGGTTCCAACACCTCCTGTTGATTTATACCGCCTTTACAGTAGATGAAATTGTTCTTGGTTTATACAACATCTTAGAACCGCAGTACGGACAGCGGATTTTCTTTTTAATATAATCCTGCTTTACCACTTTGTCGCATGAGAAACATTTATAGGTTGTCATTTTATACCTCGTACGCTCTTCCTGTAAACTTTGAATTGCAGCTTCTGCACTGCCAGATTCCAACAGATAATCTTTTTGCTTTTAACTTTGAGCAATATGGGCATTTGTGCCAGGACCTTAGCTTACTTTCTACTTCATTAACTTTTTTCTTGATACTTTTACCGTATCTTACACCATATCTTCCTGATGGACCTAGTTTCTTTGCCATGTTTGTTACTGGGGTTGCCAGGATTTGAACCTGGATCTCTACCTCCCAAGGGTAGGAGCCTGACCAAGTTAGCCTACAACCCCTTTAATAATTAGGGGGTTTCTACTTGGTTATAAAGCTAATTATTTTAACCAACCTATAGTGTTTATAAAGATATTGGTAGAATTTGATTTAATGGCAAATCTAAGCATTTTTGTTGTTCTGCTGTCTTTATTTCGCAAATTACCTTTCGATATCCATGTCCTTGTTGATTCTATTTCAAACAGTCTTAATATATCCTTTAGTGATTCTAAAAAATTCAAACCATCATCAATAATATGTTCCCATTTATTCATATTCAAAGCGATACAATATGTGTTTTTAGATTTTTTGTACATGCATCCTTCACAATAAAAGGCAATTTTAGCATATTCTCTTGCTAGTTCTTCATCACTTTTAACCCAATTGGGTATGTCAAAACTATTGATCATTTTGTCTCCTTTAGCAACACCCACTGAATTTAGAAATTTACAAATGTTTACGTTAGCTACCCTATATTTTATACTTTTCCCATAACCTGTTCCATTCTCAAATCTACCTATTACACCAAACTTATCTTTTATTAATCTTTTAAATTCAATAAGAATTTTTTTGTTTTTAGAAATTATCTCAAATTCCTTTAAATCTTTGCGCAAGTGACCATCAAATGTAATGAAACTAACTAATTTAGCAAGTTCTTTATCTAACAAATAAGCTTTTTCTGGGAGTGGTTCACATTTTCTTCTATATACTTTTAATCCTGCAGCTTTTTTTGCTAAATTAAAAGAACCAAACTTATTTATACATTCTTTATAAAACTTATTTGATATATCTCTTCTGCCTGGAGATTGTCTTATTTCTTTAGAAAGTGATTTTAGTACTTCTATTATCTCTTTTTTATACATTTAGTCTATATGGTTAAATAAGAATAAATACTTTACTTTTTCTTTTCAGCAGGCTTTTTCTCTGCTGCTTTCGCAGGCTCAATGCCTTTAGCAGGAGCAGTTTCCTTCCCAGTGGCTGGCTTGCCTGTTTCTGGTTTTGTTTCACCAGCTTTCTCTTCGGCTGGCTTTGCCTCTGCTGTAACTGCTGGAGCTGCTGCTTTTTCAGCTTCTTCTAGAGCTTTCAATTTCTCTTGCTCTTTCTGTATTGCAAGCTGGACTTCCTGCAATTGAACAGCAAGCCTTTCTTTCTTATCTTTTGACATTTCAATAACTTCATTCTTGATTAGATCATCATACATACCAGCATTAACTTCTTCTATTGCCTGCTTAGCTTCTTTTCCTTCTACTAGAATGCCAAGAGAATTGCATGTCCCTATAACATTCTTTACAGCGGCTTTAAGGCTTCTTACAATCATAGAATCTTTCTTCATTATAGCAATCTTGATTACTTGCTCCATACCAAGATTGGCAACTTTTGCAAAATTTGGCTGAGCAGAACCTTTTTCTATTGATAATTCTTTCTTAACTAACTGAGAAACAGGAGGACTGCCTACTTCAACATTGAATGATTTATCATTAGTATCAACAATTAACTTAACTGGAACCTGCATTCCTTTGAATGATGCAGTCTTATCATTAATAGATGCTAGTACACTTTGGATATTTATCTTTAATGGGCCTAGTGTTTGAGCTAATTGTGCATTGCTTTTAACAGCACCGCCATCAACAACTAACTCTATCTTTTCCTTACTCATCTTCTTGCTTTCCTTCCTCTTTGTCTCTTCGTATTACCTTTACTGAATCTAGTTTAACAGTTATAGGTATTGTAACTGCTGCTTCTAATAGCTCTACTACAACTTCTTCTTTTGCTTGATCTATCCTGGAGACTTTAGCCTTTTCCCTCTTGAACGGACCAGAGATTATTTCTACAATATCATTTTTCTGAATGTTTACTTGCACTTTCACTTGTTCAAGCATATATTCTATCTCTTTATAGTCGATTGCCTTAGGAAGTATGCCACGCGCATAAGGAATACCATGATAAACTTCTTCAACAGCTTCTTTATTTGCTGCTTCTACAAAGATATAGCCACGCATACCATGCGGGCGGATAATACTGTAGATCTCCAAGCCTTTTTTCTTGGCATTAGAGACAAGAAAATCCATTACCTGGTCTTCTCTGTTTGCTGTGGTTCTTAATGCGAATATTTGTGTCATTTTAATAATAGCCAGACCATCTGTATAATGAAGCCTATGGCACCTATAATAAGAATGCCAATGCCAGATACTTTGACTATGGCCTTAAACTCCTCCCTGCTAGGTTTTTTAGTTATTTTGAATACTCTCTTGCTTTCTATAAGAAAGCTCTTAAACTTTGTTAATTGTTCTTTAATCATTTTAATGGATAAAACTAAATTTGTTACTAAATAAGGGTTTTTAAAGCTTCCGCTATAACCTTGGCTCTGTGCAGGTTAGTGACATTTGATACCACTTAAATAATCCTGGTATGCTCCCAGAAGAAAGGTGGTGCACAAATGGAAAAAGAAGATTTATTGCTAAATAAAGTTAAGCTTTTGCTAGCTAGGATAAAAGCACCTAGGCATCTTAACAAATACGGGTCTAAGAAGTATACTTTGGCTGAACAAGTATACAGCTTATTTCTAAGGGCAGAGTGGAAATGATCATTAATAACATTAAGTATAAAAACATGCAATATAGTTCAGTTATATGTCAAAAAGCGGCCAAGTTACAGCATTCATAATACTTGGTATTGTTATTATGACTGTAGTAGCAGTTGCATTCTATTTTAGAAATCAGTTGATAAGTTTAGAGTTTTCTAGTAGTAGGGAAGAGTCTATAATAATCCCGATACAATTAAGACCTGTAAAGAATCATATAGATAATTGTCTAAGAGAGACAAGTATAGAAGGACTTTATCAAATAGGAAGACAAGGTGGTTATTATAATGTTCCAGTAGAAAGTTCTATAACATTTTTTACAGAAAGTGTCCCATACTACTATTTAGATAATCAAGAAATAACCCCCTCTATAAAGATAATTGAAAAGGAATTAGCTAGCTATATTTCAGATAATTTAATAGTGTGCTTGAATTTTCAAGATTTTATTGATAATGGATTTAAAATTAGGCAGGGTAATTATAAAATCTCAACGGCTATAAATGATAAAAATGTAGATATAAGGATGTATTATCCAATAGGAATTGAAAAATCTGGTATTAGTATTGTGCTAAAAGATTTTAGATCAACAATAGATTCTAACATGAGGACTCTAAAAAGAATATCAATGGATATAGTAGATTCTTATTCTGAAAGGCCAGGATTAGTTTGCTTGACATGCTTAGAAGATTTGTCTAAAAATGATGATGTAGCTATACAAACTATCCCAGTAGATGTTTCTGTTTTTGAAAGAAATATAATCTGGTTTTTAATCACAGATAAGGAATATAATCTAAATGGCAAAAACCTTACTTTAAGGTTCGTGGTGGAGAAATGAAGCAATTTATTGTAGTCTTATTGATACTTATTTTATCAGTCAGTAGTGTAGCTGCTGGCGCATTTGCTACTATTGGCATGACTGGACTGCAGTTTGTAAACCCTGAAGCAGTGCAGCTTGTCAACAAGCTAATTTGCGTAAGTAATCCAGTTGCTTGTTTGAAAGGGAAGGTTGTTGGCAAAGTTACGGGAGAGTTGTACCAATCTATAGCTGAGAAAAACCCAGAGATTGCAAGATCTATTGATACATATAATCAGGTTAAGGGCTATATAGATACTGGAGCTAGTATTATTAATGAGTTAGAGCTTGACAATAAAGGACAGGTACAAAAAGGAACTATAGAGTTTAAAAGTGAGGGTGGCAAAATTGGCAGTTTAATTGGAGAAGATATTAAGGAAGAAGATGTTACAGTTTCTAAGCAGATAATATTTGATAAAAAAGAGGGGGTGAGTACATTAACCTTCACAGGCGATGGTAGTAATGTTAAGATCAGAAATGATTTGTATACTAATATAAAGAAGCGAGATGACAAAACTAATGCATATGTAAAACTAGATGATAAAGGAAATCTTATTGAGGCTGATATTACTTCTGATAAAAATGGCGGAGGGTATATTTTTAATGATAAATTGGTAAAGGTTCCACCAGATACCAGGGTAACCTATAAGGGGGGGCAAATAAAGATTTATGGAAATGGAAAAGATTTTGAATTATCACAATCTTTAGATACTGGGCTAACAAGCTTTAATAAAATGAAGATTTTAGCAGGAGATAGTGTTACAATAGTGGGGAATAAGGTAATAGGCAAGGGCTTTGAAGGTGCAGGGTTCAGAGTTTATGGATTGGATGGTGGTTATGGGTCTGTTACTTTTTCTGGTAGCAAGATTGCAGGTGTTGATAGGGGGGCAGATGCAACAATCTATGGGATAGAGCATAAAACTTTTGAAAGTGGCGTCTCTATATATTATCAAGAGGGTTTTGATCCACTACAGCATAGGAATGAGAACTATTTTAATTATGGCAAAAATAAAATTTATTTAGGTGGGAGCGGGTTTTCATCTAGAGTGAGGACTGGCAATAATGTATTCCCAGATTTTAAGGATAGTCTTCTTATCCATGGTGAGAAGTTTGAGAGAAGAGGTATTATGGAGTTTACTCCTAGTGACGGGATTATAGAGGTTGAGGGGAGGTCTGAAGGCAAAGAACTATCTTTTGATATAAAAAGTGAAGGTAATTTTGAAATAAAAAATGGTAGAGCAGTATTTTTATCTAAAGATGGTAATTTATATGCATCAGATAATCAAGGCCTTGACTTGGTACATGACATGGATTTAAATTATAATGATAAGGATTACACCTTAGAAAAGTCTGTATTAAAAACTAAAGAAGGAAAGATTATAGCAGATTATGCTAAACCATATGAAAAGATAGTAAAGAATTCCCAAAGAAAACTTTCAATGGAATATGTAGATTTAACGGGCAAGAGAGATAAGCTAGAGAAAGAGTGGGGAGTAAGACCAAGAAGCTTTTTTGGTACAATGGATGATGAAAGAGAAGAGGATCTCTTAAAATATACATATGAGGCAGCTGAAATAGCTTCCAGAAATAAATTTGGTGTTGTAGTAAGTCCTGAAGAGGTAATGACAAATTTTATGTTAGAAGGTGGTGTAAAATTATTTGAGGATAAAACTATGTACCGTATTTCACTTACTGCTTTAGTTGATGCAGATGAGACTACATTTGATCTTAATGGCAAGGAGTATAAAATTATGACAGATGAGTTCGGAAATAAGTTTATAGAAAATTTCGAAAATCGTTATGGTATGATAGGGGGTAGGGTATACTCCCTTGGTGTAGATGAGCTAGCAGATAAAGAAAAACAGTTTGTAGAAATTAAAGGTAAAAAATATAATTTGCAAAAGGAGTCAAGAGGACTCGGGTATGCCTATTATATCAAAACAGATACTTTTTCTAAATATTATCTGGACCATAACCTTCCAGTTTCAGGCGTTAATTATCTTGGTACTGATGTTGCCGGGGATGAAGGAGAGCAGAGAAGGTTGAGGGAAGGCGGATTCTGGCCAGAAAGCTTGGAAGTGGTTGCAAGAAGGCAATTTACACAAGAGCAAGGAACACAAACCATTCCAGGAGATTTTAATTCTTTGCAGGATGGTTTAGTTGGCATGGCAGGAATATTAGCTGAGAAGAAGAAGATATTCTTAGATGATTTTAGAAAAAAATTTGGTGAAGGAGAGCTTAAGAGATTGTCTGAAGAGGAGATATCATTCTGGACATATTTTTATTACAATTGTGGGCAGGGTTGTGGGAAGGGACACTTATATGGTGAGGAGTTTGTTACTGGGGGAAAAAAGAGAAGAGGGGTTGGCAGAGAAAATGCTTTTAGTAAGCTGCCCTATGAGGAACCGAGCTGTAGCTCTTGTCAAGATCCTAAGGTAAATGCATTAAGAAGATTAGCAACACAAGAATGGCTTGAACAAAGCGGTGTATTTGAGGCAGAACCAACAACAAAAAAGATTTAGCTTGTTCTAGGGAATACACCTATAACACCAGGAATTTTTATTTTAAAATTGAAAATACTAGCATCTCTTCCTAGTCCATAGGTTTCAAATTCGCCATAGGTTACATAGTCTAGGTTTTCAGATTTTATTATCATATTGGCCTCATAGCCGCCATCCATATTCATAGCAGTGTGCACATTAAACTTACTGTCTTTTAAGAATCTGCCTAGATTAAACAAAGTAAAATAACCTCCTTCAGTTGTTAACATTAAAATGTTCCCCTCATTATCTTTGCCGATAACGGTTCTATTAGCCTGCCATAAACTTTTTTTAACCTTTATATTGCCTTCTCTATCCAGCAAGATTGGCCAATGTTGGACACCCTGTGTATAACTGGTTGATTTATAATCAAAACTATCATAATCAAGGTCTAGCAAATCAGCTTTAGGCAGGCTATCGTATTTTGGCTCAGCAACTAGCATACCACTAACAGCTTTGTTGTATTTAGGGCCCTTAAACTTTCCATCACAAATAACTAAGGCACAAGGCATGTAGGGTGGATTTGCCATGTACTGGGCACTATTTACCATTGCTGTTGCCCCTGTTTTTCTCTGCCATTCTTCTATAGTACTGATTTTAGAGTAATCTGGATTTTCATATCCATTAAAGACCCTTATCTTATTGTATTTTGGATTTATTTTTATAGCAGCAATAATATCAACTAGTTCGGTTTTTCTATAAACCTCTACTCTAGAAAAATAAAGACCTTTTGAGGTTTCTTTCCAGTCTATTTTACTATGGTTTATATCATGATATTCTGGTGATGGCAGTCTGTTAAACTCTCGGGCAATTATTCTTTCTATATCTCCAAAAGAGGTTTTTCCGATGGACAAGGCCCCAATGCTAGCCAATCCAATTTTTAGGAAATCTCTTCTTGTAGGCACTATGGTTTTCATAAAATGAATGCATATGCACTAATATTTAAAGCTTACTATTTATTATTACTTATAAATAGTAACTCCATTTAGCCCTCTAAAATCATTATCTAAAGTTATTAAGATAGCATTATTCTTTAATGCTGATGAATAAATCAATGCATCAGCTGTATGCAAATTGTTTTTTATAGATAACTCTACTGCTCTATTAGCTATTTCAAAATCTATATTTATTATTAGACTTCTGCTTTTAATCAGGTCCATTGATTTTTGCAACTTTATAGGCTCAATCTTATCTTTGATTAGTTTACTCTTAATTTCAAATATGGATATGGCTGAGGTTAGCAATAGGGCATCTGATTCAACTAATGATCTTATCTCATTATTCTCAGCGTAGAAATAAGATAGCCAAGCAGAGGAGTCTAGAAATCTAGAATCTGTCACTTTTGTCCCTCAGGCCCCTTAATATTTCTTTCTTGCTTTTCTTACCCAGATAACCAAACAATGATTCTTTGTTAATATTTTTAAGAATAACTTTTTTTATAGCTTCATCATAGGAGCTAGATTGGGTGTCATCTCTGACTTTTTTAAGTAATTCTAAGGTGGATTGATTTATTTGTATTGTTGTTTTCATATAATTATATGATATATAGTTATATATAAAGATTTCGTTATCTTCCTGATTTTTTCCTATACCTTTTATAGAAGAAATACTGGAAAATTACTAATGCCAGAATTATTAATGCCATGACGCCTGCATTTATCTTCTTACAATTCTGGCCTGCACATTCTGTCCCAAATACACTATAGCCTGTTACGCTTGTCGCCGCAGCCATATAGTTGATAAGGAAAAAACCTATTGTAAGGATCATAATCGTGCCGACAACGAATACAATGAATAAAGGCATCATATCCATTACTAGTCCGGCTTGCTTATTCATATTTTATAATGCTGGTGTTAAGATATTTAAGCTTTTTGGGCAATTGATTGCTAGCATTTTTTAACTTTATGCACTAGAAAGTGTATATTTTTGTATACTTACAAGATAGAAAAGTTTGAGATAGGATTTAGTGACTTTTTGTACAAAGGCTTAGCAACCTTTTATGCTGGAAATATTTTTGATAAGTAATGGAAAAGTATTTATATACATTGTATCATAAAAGATACATATGTATCATAAAAGAAACAATGAACTAGAAGTAATGATGTTGTATCTTCTGGGCTATGATAAGCAGTATTACCTTAGAGAGATTAGCAAGCTTACTAAAATACCACTTAAGACAGTTCAGACTATATTAAATATTCTAGAGAAAATGAGCATACTTAAATCTAAAACAATTGGAAAAAATAAATATTTCAGGCTAAATCTAGATAATATACAGACAAAACATTATTTATTGCAGGCTGAGATATACAAAACTTGTTTATTTGTTGATAAATATCCAATATTCAATACTTTTATGAAGAAAATAAACCTGAATGAGGCCATAATCTTATTCGGCAGCTTTGCTAAATTCTCTGCAAATAAGGATTCTGATTTGGATATGCTGGTAATATCTAATGCTGGACAAGTGACATTGCCTATGCATTTGCTGCCTTATAAATTACATGAAATAAATATGAGTGAGGTAACCTTTATGAAATCTATTGAAAAACAGGATGCTTTATTAAAGGAAATAGAAGAAAACCACGTAATACTAAATGGGCATTCTTTTTATGTAAACACTATGTGGGGATATTATGGAAGGGGATGAATTGAAATGGTGTTTCAGGCTGAAAGATGGTCTGGACATTGTAAATGCAAATGAGAGGCTAGCCAAAGTGTATCTTGAAGAGGCAAAGTCTTCTTTAGAAAGAGCAGAAAAGAACTTTAGAGATGGTGATCTGTTGTGGGCAACTGTTGTAATTTACTATGCTGAGTATTATGCACTTTACTCTTTTCTTCAGATGATTGGTCTGAGGTGCGAAAATCATACATGTTCAATATTAGCAGTTAATTTTCTATTGAGTGATAATAAGATAAAGATCATAAATCAGCATAAAGATAAAAGGATTGATGCACAGTATTATATGAGAGTTGATAAGGATGAGCAAGTTGCCATAATGCTGCAGGAAGCCAAAACCTTTATTGCTATGTTTGATGAACTTGTCTCAAATTTAAATGAAAAGGAAACTGACTCTTATAGAAATAAACTTAAGAAAATTAGATTCTAGGAACAGTAGATTAGAAGACGTCTTGAAAAGACAGAGTTACCTGCTTTTAATGTGGTGATTGGATTTTGTAGTAAGTAGGACATAGTCTTAAATGCCATAGCTGTGCCAACAAGAAATCATGACTTCCATTAATATGCCTGCCTGTTCATAACTTGGATTAAGTTATGTAAGATATTTAATCTTTTCTATAGAGCTTTCTTAGAAAGAAACCTCGGAAAGAAGGTATAATTTATCTTTTAAATATCAAAACGAAGAATCCTGATAGTAAATTGTCAAAGAACTGTGAGAATGTGTTGAAAGGGTTTGGTTTTTGGGCTTGTGCAGGCAAGGCTCTTCCTGCTGGGTTAAATGTTGCGAAGTTTTTACCATAGACTATATACATTGCCCCATTACTTACTGTACCATTTGAGTCTGTTAAAGGTGCACCAATTAGGATATCGTCTAGACCATCATCATCTATATCACCAGATGAAATTGATTGCCCGAATGCTCTAGCTTCTTGCGGTGAGTTGATTACTACATCCTGGCCTACTGCCAGATCCATCACTACCGGCTCCTTGAAGTTATCTCCAAACACAACATATGCTTTATTGCTCTTACCAGAACCTCCAGATCCAATTATGACATCTGCATTCTTATCATTATCAACATATCCAGTAGCTACAGAAGTTCCAAAGTTACTTCCAATTTCGCTGCCAACAATTGTAAGATTAGCAGGCTGTGTGGCTAGTTCTATCTTTCCGTTGTTTAGATCACTTCCATAGAAAACATAAACAGCACCAGATACTGGCCTATCTTGATTGAATGTAGCTCTACTCGCCCCAATTATGATATCTGCATTATTATCATTATTAACATTTCCAGCGGCTACAGACATTCCAAGGTTATCGCCGGAAGACCTTCCGTATATCTTTAGGCTAGAATCTGCAGAAGATAGTTCAATTAACTCATTCTCTCCAAATTGTCTTCCAAAAACAACATAGACTATACCACTGTTAATTCCTTGGAGATTTCTACCCAAGTTCGCACCAACTATTATATCATCAAATTTGTCATGGTTAATATCGGCTGATGCTACAGTATAACCGAGTCTTTCATTACCTGTTGCACCTATTATCATAACATCTGGCTTAGCTCCATCACTAAGATCAATGACTGTCCCACTAGGCATGTCCTTTCCATAAAAAACATAGAATCTGCCAATAACTGATGTTCTTGCAGTAGCATGTCTGACAATGCCAACTATTATGTCACCTATATGGTCTCCATTTACGTCACCTACTGCTATAGATCTTCCAAAACCTTCTGGAGATCCAGAACCACGGATTGTTACATCAGCATTTGTTTGACTAAGGTCAATGACATTTCCTTTAGAATGTTGAGCACCATAAATTATATGGACTGCTCCTGCAAATGGACTTGATGTTCTTGGAGTAGAAGCTTGCACTGCCCCAACAAGTAAATCATCAATACCATCTCCGTTTATATCTCCAGATGCAACAGAGATACCGAATTTATCAAGAATGCTATCTAAAGATCTCTCTCCATATATTGTGACCCCATCAGTACTTTTCTCAAATTCCAGATTATCCTTACTACCATAGAGAACATATGCTCCACCAGAATTTGGTAAGCCTGTAGTATGCGCTGTTTCTGCTCCCGCTATAATATCCATAATGCCATCGCCATTAAAATCTCCTGCCGAAGTCGATGCCCCGAAATAACTGACATCTTCTCCAGTTATAGTTAGATCGGGAGCGACAGAATAATCACCATGTGCGGCAGGTAGCATAATAAATATTAATGAGAACATTACTGCTATTTTTATCTTTTCTTTTATCATGTTGTTGCAATTGATATGCTGTATTAAATAGTTACATATAAAAAACTTTCCATTAACTTTTTTTAAGCTTCAGGAAGTAATAGACGGTTATAACAGCAATAATTATTGCCATAAGACTTATTATGAATATCATATTAGTTCTATTTGCAGGTCTTTGAGTGGTTGCCGGAAACTCTGAAGTTACTAAATCTTTACACCCGCGAACTGCTTCTTCTGTTAATTCTCTTGCTTTTTCAAAGTTATTTAGATCAAGTTCATTCTGAGCACGCACAAGCAACTCATCGAGCTCTAAGCACTCTGGATTTTCTTTAAACAAATCCTTTGCAAATGCTACCCTAGTAACTATTATTGTTTTATTAAATATACCACGGTCTACAAGGGTGACATACAGCTTAGTTATATCAGAGTATTTTGGTTGAGTGACATTTATTCCTATGTCTATAGAATAACTGCCTGGCGTAGAGTGTGATTCTACTATCATATTAACAGTTATTTCCTGCCCGGAATTTAGCACCTGAATTTTATCTTGAGTAAATGTAAAACTTAAATCCGGAGTATCTGACTTCGCATATAATGAAATGCCTCTTAATGGTATGTCTATGTTGTTCTTTATCCTTATTGGGATTGTAACGCTGTCTTTAAGGTCTAATGTTAATGGGTCTGGTGTTATTATTTCTGCAGTTCTCTTAGGGAAGCTAACTGTATTGCCTCCACTTGGTACATTTATAAAAGAGACACTTGGAGATGTTGCAACCTTGATGGTTGTTGAATTCTTCCAAGAAGTATTAAAGTAGCCGTCGCTTGCTTTTTGACTGCATATAATATTGTCACCAACCTCTTCTGCCTGTGAATTCAGATCTAATTTTGAAGTTGTGTTAAATTGAATCTCTACATTGCTGCGATACCACTTAAAGAAATTCTTGTATAATGGATCGCTGTCTGGATCTGTGTATAATCCAGTCGTGCAGTTTAATACCTTATTAACTACTGGAGTTGTATCATTGACTATTGGAGTTGTAGCTAGATTTGGAGCTCTTTCTCCACCCCAGATTACATATGCAATTCCATCTTGACCACCCATTGGGGATGCGTCTAAAGCTCCTACTAAGATGTCTTTAGCGCCATCATTATTGATATCTCCAATTGCTAATGCTCCATCGCTTGCTAACTTATCTGAGGCATTTGCCCCATATACTGTAAAGTTGGCACTTACAGATGCAAGATTGAATAATCTAGGTGTTGTGTAATTCTTTCCATATAAAAGGAAGGCAGCTCCTGCATTAGTAAGACTGCCGGGATTGAAATTTTGTGCTCCTATTATTGTATCATTCTTACCATCGTTATTATAGTCACCTACTGCAACTGAGTCGCCTAAGAAAGTTGAAGCAAGTCCGCTGATAGTTATATTCATATTAACACCAGCAACACTAAGATTTATTTTGGCCCCATTTCCATAATCTTTACCATATAATATATAAGCTGAACCAGAATTTGTGCCTGTAGTAGATACACCAGGAGCTGTCATTATAACCTCATCTTTATTGTCTCCATTAATATCTTTTGATGCTAAGGCATTACCAAGATTTCCAGATACTGTATTGTTTCCAAATATGGATATGTTTGCAAATGGAATTACACTAAAATCAAATGCCTTTGGAGATGTATAATCCCTGCCATAGAAAATATATACAATACCAACATTTCCAGTTGTTGCCTGCTCTGCCTGATGTGCACCAACCATTATCTCTTTCTTGCCATCTCCATCCATATCTCCAAGAGCGACAGAGCTTCCCAATTGGTCACTAAGTGACTGCCCACTTATGGTAACATTAGCACCTTGTGTACCTATATTTATTATCTTACCATGGGTGTATGCTTTACCATATATCAAAAATACCTGCCCTGCATTTGACCTACCACCTGGATCACATAGATTACAGCCCATTAGGATATCATCTTTCCCATCTCCATTTTCATCACCCATATCTATATAACGAGTTCCGAAAGAATCCCCCCCATTTATTATTGATAGGTTAGCACTCAAAGAGCTTAAGTCAATTATAGCTCCATTGGTATAGTTAGCCCCATATAAAATATAGATTGTAGTTTCACCACTTGCACCCATTGCTATATCATCTTTCCCATCTCCATTAACATCTCCTGTTGAAATAAATCCACCTAGGAAATCATTTGCACCTGCACCATATATTGTAACATTTGCACTTTGCGTATCAAGATTAAATGTCTTGCTTGTATTATATTTTTTACCGTAGAAAATATAAACTGCACCTGAACCTGATAGTGCTTTTTCAGCAGTTATAGCGCCTATTATAATGTCTGAGAATGCATCTCCATTAATATTTCCAAGAGCGACAGATTCACCAAGTTGGTCACTGGCATTTGCTGGTAGGAACATTAAGCTTGGCTTCATGCTGTCTAGATTAGAGTAGAATGCTTTTGTGCTGCTTTCTGCAAGAACTTCAAAGGTCTGGCTGCTTAATCCAGGGATGATCCATTCTACCTTGTCTGTTAATCCATTATTGTTTGTGTCTAGTCTAGTGGTTGATAATGATATCTTGCTATTATTTCTAACCCAATAAACATTCCAAGTTTTATCTTGCATTTCATTAACTGTTGTAGAGGCCTTAATGTTTTCATAATGGATATCGGAAGAGACTACTATCTTTTTGCCATCATTTATTACCTCTTCTGAAACTGTTGGGGCAGGAGTGTCATATGTTATGTTCTTGATTAATTCTTCAGCAGGCTGCAAGTTAGTATTGATAGTGTAGGTAATATTTCCTGATGATATAGTGGTTATATTCTGACCATCTATCTTTATATTATCAGCTATATCTGGGATATCAACAGTAATTGATTTTGTAATTACTGTATTTTCTTCGTTTTTAATGTATACTTCTTTACTCCATGTAACTGGCTTGCCTATTTCTGCAGGCAATTGCTTAATGCTTTCATTTACTGTAACATTTCCTGATACTATTGCCTGTTGAATGTCAGTTAGGTAACTGTAACTAATCTTGTTTATTGTAAGGCTTCCATCTTCTATTATTGCAATAAGCTTGATAGTTGAGCTTACATTGGTTAGAATGCATGTTTCTATGCAGGCATCTGAGAATGTTATTGCCTGTAAGATTGATGTAGTTGTTGATGTCGTAGCATTTTGCAGTATGGTTGAAGTTGTATCTGATGTTGTCGTAGTATTTTCTATGATAGATGTTGTCGTGTTTTGGAATATTGATGTAGTAGTATTTTGGATTACTGTAGTTGAGGTTTCCTCTAGTACAGTGGTTGTAACGTTCTCTAGTATTGAAGTAGTTGTCTCTCCAATTGTTGTTTCTTGGGTAGTTGTAGTGGCATTTTCTGTAATGTTTGCAACAATATTGCCTGTAATCAGATTATTACCTGTTGCTGAATTGTCTGCTATAAGTAACCTATTACCATTGTCTTCAAGATAAAGCCTGAAGCTACCCTTTCCAGAGTAGCTTCCGCTTACCTTGAGGGAGACTGGATTATGATCTAAGCTTATGTCATGGATAGTTGAATTTACAAATGCAAGATCTACATCTTTTGCAACAAATTCTGATCCAAATGTAACAAACCCAGTGTATTGGGATGCCAGGATTATTCCAAATATTGCAACAAATATGACAATAAGATTTACCGGAAGCTTGCTTTCTCTTCTTGGGCTTTCAACACGGCAATCTTCGCCATTTCTTAGCTTTACTACACATTGCCTGAGATAATCATACCACCATTTTTCAGACCTGCCTTTCAGGAACCTGCTCTCCTTCTTGAAGTGTTCTTCGTAGCTTATCCTGCCATTCTTGTAATCTGACTCTAACTTATTCAGGTATTTGACTATCTCATTATAATAGAGCTTGCATAATTTCTCTTTTTCCTTCATCCTCTTATCTTGCATGATGAACCTCTTTTTTCAGTTCCCACTGCTTCCCATTAAATACAAAGATAAGCCTGGCCTTGTTACTGATCTGCATGGCATCTGCAATGAGCTTAGGAACAGTCATCTTCATCTGGCCATTACTTCCTAGAAAGACACGAACAGAGCCGTGCTTGTCATCCTTGACCAGCTCCCACTCATGGCCGTTAAAGGAAAATCGAACTCCTGATTTGTGACTTAACTGCATAGCGTCTGCTATAAGCCTAGGAATTGTAATCTTCATCTGGCCAGCTTTAGAAACAGAAGCTTTTACCATAGGTCTATAAATAGGCCTATTAAAATGTCTAATAATAAGCCTCTTTTTACACCTCTCACAATACCTATTAATAGGCCTCTAATATAAAAATGTTTGGAAGTAAAAGTAAACTTTAAATACTAGTTTTACTAGTAATACTTTGGTGATAAATATGCAAGTAAGTGTCAAGGATGTGGACGATAGAATATTTAGGGAATTTAGGGCTGAATCAGTTAGAGAGGGCATGAATGTAGGCAAGGCTTTAACTTTGGCAATGAAGTTATGGCTAGATTCTAAAGGAAGAAAGCCAAGATTGAGTATAATTAATCTTAAACCTAGAGACTTCGGTAAAGGTAGCGAGAGAATAAGCGAGGAGATAGATAAAATTGTCTATTGAGAATGTACTTTTTATTGATTCAAGCGTTCTATTTGCTTTTGCTAGTCTAAGGGATGTCCATCATACTAAGGCAACCAAAATTATGGGATTAGTAGTTTCAAATATGTATGATAGTGTTTTAATTAACGATTATGTTTTTGATGAAGTAATTTCTGTTATCTTAAGAAAATTGGGTAAGAAAGATGCTGTTGAAATTGGAAGCCACATACTTGATTCAGAAATATTTGTTGCTAAAATAGATCAAGAGACATTTCAAAAGTCATGGGATTTATTTAGGCAATTAGAAGGGTTTAGCTTTACTGATTGTAGCATACTTGCATTTATGAAAACATTTGGTATAAACAAGATAGCAACTTTTGATAAGGAATTTAAGAAGATTGATTGGTTAGAGGTTATAGATAGTTAGTTATCTTCTGTGCAAAGCTGTGTTAATAGTAATATCAGAATAGCTTTCTAAGGTAAGAGAAAGATTTATATATAACATTAAGTTATATTTATGTAACTCAATGTATAACTCATCGGAGTGAAAATGCCAGAATTAACAAAAACAAGAGAAGTTGGCGGATCGTTAGTTGTAACCATACCAGCTAAGATTGTAAAGGGTGAGAAGCTCAAAAAGAATGAATTGGTTGAGATAGAGATAAAGAGGCATAAGAAGGACTTCTTTGGTGCATTAAAAGGAATAGGCTCTTTTACGAAAGAAGATGAACTTAAGGGTCAGCTAGAAGAATGAAATACCTTATTGATTCTTATGCATGGATAGAGTATTTAGATGGTACCATTAAGGGAAAGAAAGTAAGGGAATTATTAATGCAAGATTATGAGATCTATACTATTACCTTAACAATAGCAGAAGTCATTAGCAGAATTAAAAGAAAAAATGGGAATGTGGATATTGCTTATGAAGCTATAAATGCAAATACTAAAGTTATTTGGGAAACAGCTGAGGTAGCAAAAGAAGCAGGAGTTTTTCATGCCCAGATAAGAGAGAAAATAAAGGATTTTGGGCTTGTTGATGCATTAATCTATGTAAATGCTAGAAAACTAGGTGCTAAGATTGTTACAGGTGATGAGCATTTCAGAACCTTTAAAGATGTTGTTTTCTTGAAGGATTAATAGAATTTTCTTTTTCTTACATTTTGTTATTTCTTTGATAGCTGAATCTCCCCAGCTGGATTCGAACCTGCATCTATCGGGTTACAGCCGATTACTCTGCCATTGAGCTATGGGGAGAATAGAGCATAAACTAAAAGAGATAATGAAGGTCTGAACCTATAATCCAAGAATGATGCGAGTTAAAAGAACAATTTAGAGTCTTGAAAAATAAGCTAAGGCCTATAGATATTGATAATAGAATTTAGAGTTAAAAATAGAAAAAGCTACATTATTACATAGAGTTAACATCAGCTTTACTATCATAGTAAATTCTTAGAACAGCAAG
>CAZSRE010000004.1:0-1116 GCA_964609195.1 Candidatus Woesearchaeota archaeon
AGCATGCCAAGCATACTGTCTCTGACAGGAGCACAGGATATACTCTAGATGATAATGCTAGAGCTTTGATAGTAGCGAGTAAGATGCATGAAAGGAACAGAGATGAAGTTAGCTATAAGTTGATGAACACATATCTTAGTTTCATTAGATATATGCAAATGGAAGATGGAAGATTGCATAACCTTATGGGTTATGACAGGAAGATGCTTGATGATGTTGGTTCTGAAGATGCTCTTGGAAGAGCAATACATGCTACCGGGCATGTGGTTGCAAGCAATGTTAATGAATCTATGAGGTCTGTTGCTAAATTCATATTTGATAATGCTGTAAATCATATCTATACACTAGAGCATTTAAGACCTAGGGCATTCAGCATAATTGGATTATGCAATTACTATGAGCAATATAAACATCAAGATATTATGGAGAAGATTAAGACACTTGCAGATCATCTTGTTCAAAGATATGAAAAAGAGAGCAGCCAGGATTGGAAATGGTTTGAGAATTCTGTAACTTATTCTAACGGTAGCTTGCCAGAGTCATTGTTTTATGCATACAAGGCAACTAAGGATGAAAAATATCTAAAGGTCGCTGAGGAGAGTCTTGAATTCTTATCTAGCTTAGTTATGATGAAGGACAGCATGGTGCTGATTGGACATAATGGATGGTATAATCAAGGCGGGAAGAGGGCAATGTATGACCAGCAGCCTGTTGATGCAGCCAGTATGGCCGAGGTTTTTCTTACTGCTTATAAAACAACGGGGAAAGATGAATATTATGATAAGGCTATACTGGCATTCAATTGGTTCTTAGGAAAAAACAGTCTAGGAATGATGGTGTATGATGAGTCTACTGGTGGATGTTATGATGGATTGCTATCTAATTGCGTGAACCTCAATCAGGGAGCTGAGAGTAGCGTTTGCTATTTATTAGCCAGACTTGGATTGGAGGAAGTGAAGTGAGAGTAGCTATTAATGGCTTTGGCAGGATAGGTAGAACTTTCTTTAAGGCTGCCATGGAGAAAGGAATTAATATTGTTGCTATAAATGATTTAACTGATACTAAGACACTAACATATTTACTTAAGTATGACTCTGTTTTTGGAAGATACGACAA
>CAZSRE010000004.1:1126-12460 GCA_964609195.1 Candidatus Woesearchaeota archaeon
TATACTGATGATAGCTTGATTGTTAACGGGAAGAAGATTAAAGTACTTGCTATCAAAGAGCCAGCAGAATTGCCTTGGAAGTCTATGAATGTTGACATTGTAATAGAAAGCACGGGTAGATTTGAAAGCAAGAAAGATGCTGAGAAACATATACAGGCAGGAGCTAAAAGGGTAATAATAAGCGCCCCATCCGATGATTCTGACATAACTATTGTAATGGGTGTTAATCATGATAAATTAAGGAAAGAGCATAAGGTATGTTCTATGGCATCATGTACTACAAATTGCTTGTCTGTAATGGTAAAAGTTCTTGATGATGCTTTTGGAATTAAAAACGGGTTTGTTACTACTGTTCATGCTTATACAGCGACACAAAGCCTAGTTGATGGACCTGCCAGAAGCTTGAGGAGAGGAAGAGCTGCAGCAGTATCTATTGTGCCAAGTACATCTGGCGCTACTACAGCTACTGTAAGGACTGTGCCCTGGCTTACTGGTAAGCTAGATGGATTAGCATTAAGAGTGCCTGTGCCTGATGGGAGCATAACTGATTTTGTCGCTAACTTGAAAAAAGATGTTACTGTAGAGCAAATCAATAATGCGTTTAAGAAGGCAGCCAGTGGAAGTCTAAAGGGAATATTAGAATATACTGAAGAACAGCTTGTATCTGTAGATATAATTGGAAATCCTGCGTCGTGTGTATTTGATGCGACTGGGACGCAAGTAATTGGGAAGAATTTTGTAAAGATACTTGGGTGGTATGATAATGAATGGGGATATTCTCATAGACTAGTTGATTTAATCAAATTCTTGTCAAAGAAAGGATAATATGAGGTATTTACTAATTTTTATTATAGTGTGAAAGATTTAAAGATAATGGATGATATAGCCTAAGAAAAAGAACAACTAATCCTTATATGATAGTAAGGTTTTTATATGTGTAAATATTTACACAATTGAGTAAAATGATACTTAATAAGTATTATGAAGTGCTAGTGCATTATCTGAATGATTTTAGTAGAGAGGTATACGGAAGAGAGCTGTTAGGAAAAGTTCCTTTAAGCCAAAAGGCTATAGCCTTGACCCTAGATAAACTTGAGAAAGATGGAATTCTTAGGTCTAGGAAGCAAGGTAACATTAAGTATTTTAAGTTGAATGTGGAGAATATGGGGGTCAAGGATGTAGTTACATCTCTAGAAATAATGAAAAAAATCAGGTTCTTTGATAAGCAAAGGAAGCTGGCAAATATATTTAGGAAAGATAATAGAATTGTTGGTGTTTTTGGCAGCTATGCTACCGGCATGCAAAGAAAGAGCTCTGATGTTGATATTTTCGTTATAGGAAAAAGGCAAAAAGAAGATTATGATAGAAATGGAAAATTATTTGATGTAGATATAAGTATAAAATACTTTACAGAAAAGGAGTTTAGGAAGCTGGCAAAAGATAAGAATAATCTATGTAAGGAGATAATAGCCAATCATATAATTGTATTTGGTGTTGAGAGATTTATTGAGATTATATGGAGAGATTACTATGGTTTCAATTAGGTGGTGTGTGAAGCAAAATACAAAGATGATAAGAAAGCATCTTGAGGAGGAAATTTCTTGATGAAAGGTTTCAAGACAATGGATGATGTAAACTTAAGGCATAAGACTGTACTATTAAGAGTAGATCTCAATAGTGCTGTAGTAGATGGGAAAGTAGAGCTTTCTGACAGATTAATTGAGCATGCCAAGACAATAAAAGAAGTTGTCAAGAAAAAAGCCAGAGTTGTAGTTATTGCTCACCAGGGAAGGAAGGGAGAGAGTGATTTTACTTCTCTTAAAGAGCATGCCAAGCTGCTGAATAAATTTGTTAAGATAAAATTCGTAGATGATATAATCGGGAAGAAGGCAGTTGATGCTATCAAATCATTGAAAGATGGGGAAGCGATATTGCTGGAGAATGTGAGGTTCTTGAATGAAGAGATGCAGCCTGGCAAGAATAATAAGCTTGTTAAGACATTAAGCCAATATTTTGATTATTATATCAATGATGCTTTTTCTGTTTCTCATAGAGATCAGGCAAGTATAACTGGATTCCCCAGAGTAATTCCTGGATTAATCGGCAGAGTCATGGAGAAAGAGATTAATGGAGCTGAAAAAATAAGGTTTGGAAAGGTTCTTTTTGTCCTAGGAGGAGTGAAGCCTGAGGAGCATATCGATTTGTTGAACAGCAGAAAAGATGCTGAAGTTTTAACTTGTGGCTTGTTCGGTCAGGCTTGTGCTATAGCATCAGGATATAATTTAGGCAAGCAAAATGCTGTGCTGAAAAAGAAAAAAATAAACCTTAAGGATTTAAAGAAACTTATTGGAAAGATTGATTTGCATGTTCCAACAGATTTTGCTGTGGACAGTCATGGGAAAAGAGAAGAGATAGATCTGGAAGATTTTCCCAGCAAGCATGAAATTTTTGATATAGGTGAGAGGACTGTATCTAGGTATGCTAGAAAAATCAAGAAAGCAAGAACTGTCTTGATGAAAGGTCCTGCAGGCAGGTATGAAGACAAGAAATTTATGGAAGGAACTAAAGATTTGTTGAATGCAATGATAGAAAGCAAAGGTTATACTATAGTGGCTGGTGGAAATACTCTTTCTGCTATGAAACATTTAAATATAAGCAAGGACAAAGTAAAGCATGTAAGCCTTTCAGGCGGGGCTTTTATTGAACATATTGCTGGAAAGAAACTGCCAGGATTAGAAGCTCTAAAGAAGAGCTTTCTTAGGAAGAAACCTCGGAAAGAAAAAGGAATCTCGCAAAGAAGCGCAAAGAAGCGCAAAGAAGCGCAAAATTAACTAAGAAGCCAAAAAGAGGGTAAATGTACGACGTAATAGCTGTTGGAAGTGCTAATGTAGATATATTCTTAGATACTAGTATACACGAACATTTTTTTGATAGAAAAAAGGAAGTTTGCTATCCTCTCGGAGCCAAGATTAGAGTTACAGGAGTAGAGACTTTTACAGGAGGTGGAGGGACAAACTGCGCTGTTGCTTTTTCTAGGCTAGGATTAAAAACAGGATACATTGGAAAAATTGGAAAAGATGCTAATGGAGAAATGATTTATAATGAGCTTGACAGGGAGAAAGTCAAATTTCTAGGCATACTTGCTGATGAGAAAACAGACTTTTCTATAATCTTGGATAGCAAGCATCATGATGACAGGACAATATTAAACTATAAAGGAGCTAGCACTGAGCTGGGATATGAAGAAGTGAACCATTCTTATCCTGTATGGTATTATTTCTCATCTTTACTCGGAGAGTCATTTGAGACTTTAAAAAAAATAGCAAGGACTTGCAAGGACAGGGTAAATGTTGGATTTAACGCGAGCAATTACCTTGCAGAAAAAGGAATAGCAGGATTAAAAGACATACTAAATGTAACTACTGTTTTTGTCCTGAATAAAGAAGAAGCTATGCTACTTACTAAGGGAAAGAACATTGAGGATATGCTTGTTAAACTGAGGAAAGCAGGACCTAAGATAACATGCATCACAGATGGAGATAAAGGCAGTTATACTTATGATGGGAAGACTATGTATTATCAGAAACCACACAAGATAAAGGTTGTTGAGAAGACTGGAGCTGGAGATGCATATGCTGCCACTCTTGTTGCTGGATTGATTAAGGGAAAGAGCGTAGAAGAATCTCTTGGCATGGCTCTTGCAAATGCAGAAAGCGTGATTTCCTATAAAGGAGCCAAGAACATATTGTTGTCTTGGGATAAGGTAAAAAATGTTTCTGGACCTAAATTGACAAAAAAGGTGTTAGAATGAATTTTGCTTCTGGAAAAAATGTTTTATCAAGGGCAAGAAGAGAAGGATATGCTGTAGGCGCATTTAATTTCCAAAATATGGAGATTTTGCAGGCTATAGTAAATGCAGCAAATAAAGAAAAGTCTCCTGTCCTTATACAGACATCTGAAGGAGCAATTGAGTATGCTGGACTAGATTATCTAATAGCCATTGCAAGAACTGCCTTGGAAAACAGCAAGGTAGATATTGTGCTGCATCTTGACCATGGGCAGAGTTTTGAAACTGCTGTCAAATGTGTGAAAGCTGGATATTCAAGTGTCATGATAGATGCTTCTAAATATAAATTTGAGAAGAATGTTAAAATAACTAAAAAAGTGGCAGATTACGTACATAGAAAACATGTTTCTGTAGAAGGAGAGCTTGGCAGATTACAGGGAGTAGAAGATTTGTTTAGTGTAAATGAGAGGGACGCTATATTAACCAATCCTGAAGCGGCTAAAGAATTTGTTGATAGGACCGGAGTAGATTATCTTGCTGTAGCTATTGGAACTTCTCATGGACCATATAAATTCAGGGGAAGATCTAAATTAGACTTTAACAGATTAGCTAGTATACAAAGACTTGTCAAGATTCCTCTTGTTTTACATGGAGCTAGCTCTGTTTATGGTGATTCTGTAGCTATTGCTAGAAGGTATGGAGCTAAACTAGAAGGTGCGCATGGTGTTAATGACAATGACCTTAGAAAAGCAATAAGATTGGGAGTGGCTAAAATTAATACAGATACTGATTTGAGGATTGCATTTGTTGGAGCTGCAAGGAAAGCACTAACTGATAAAAGCTTGATTGATATTAGAAAAGTTATGGAGCCTGTAAGAGAATCTGTTGAGGAGATTGTCAGGAGAAAGATAAAGGTGTTTGGGAGTGGCACATGACTAAACCAATAATAGTTGTTAATTTCAAGGCGTACAGCAAGGCTGTCGGAGATGATGCTGTTAAGCTTGCTAAGGTGCATCAGGAAGTGGCAAGGAAAACCAGAGCAAAGATAATGGTAGCTGTGCAGGCAGCTGATATTTACAGAGTGAGCAATGCTGTAAAAATAGATGTACTTAGCCAGCATGTTGATGCTAATGAGCCTGGAGCATATACTGGAAGCGTGCTTGCTGAGAATATAAAAGAAAATGGAGCTTCAGGCAGCCTATTAAACCATGCTGAAAAGAGAATGAGCATAAGAGAAGTAAGAGATGCTATATTCAGATGCAGAAAACTTGGATTGTATAATGTTGTTTGTGTTCCAACTATCAGCAATGCTTTAACAGTGGCTAGATTCAAACCAAGGTATATTGCTTATGAGGTACCTGAGCTAATAGGGACAGGAAGGCCTATATCCAGGGTAAGACCATTAAACGTTAGAATATTTGCAAAGGCTATGAAAAGCAAGGGAGTAACGCCATTATGCGGGGCGGGAATATCTAATGGAGAAGATGTTAGGATAGCAATGGAGCTAGGATGCAAAGGTGTATTGCTGGCAAGTGCTGTTACAACATCAAAACATCCTGATAAGGTGTTAATGGAGCTGATTGGATGATAACCCACATGCTAGATAATTTTTCTGAACAAGTAGAAAATTCATTAAGCTTGGCTAAGGATGTTAGATTCAGTGGCTTTGACAAGATAATCGTATGTGGCATGGGCGGAAGCGGGATAGCGGGATATGTTCTCAGAGACATAGTAGATTTGCCTGTAGTTGTAAACCAGGGATTCAACATTCCAAGATGGGTTGATAAAAAAACCTTGGCTTTTGTTGTTAGCTATTCTGGCAATACTATGGAGACTTTGGAGATGTACAAACAAATCGTAAAGAAAACAGATAAAGTTGCAGCTATTACAACTGGAGGAATATTGGGAGCAAGAGCAAAGAATGCTGTAATGATTCCTGGAGGAAGCCTGCCTAAAAATGCTTTCCATTATCTGTTTTTTCCAATGCTGAATGTGCTTAAGAATTCTGGAGTGTTTAAGTTTAATGTAAAAGAAATCTTATCTGCTATAAAACTCGTTGATAAAGAATATGGCAAGAAACTAGCTGAAAAGATTAAAGGCAGGATTCCTGTCGTATATTCAAGCAACGATTACTATGGAACTGCTGTAAGATGGAAACAAAACTTTAACGAAACAAGCAAACAGCTGGCTGTTGCCAATGCTTACCCTGAGTTTTTCCATAATGAAATTGAAGGAGACTTTTCTAAATTTGAAGTAATCATATTGGAAGATAAAAGCGAGAAAAGATTAGATTATTTCAAGAAGATTGTTAAGTGCAATGTGGTAAAACTGAAAGGCAACAGCAAACTAGCAAAAAGTGTTTATGGAATTCACACTGGAGATTACACGGCATATAATCTGGCCTTGCTTAATAATGTAGATCCTGATAGTGAGTATAGAATTGATAAGCTAAAAGAGCTCTTTTAAAAAAAGACCTCGGAGAAAACGGAAAAAAAATGTATTATGTTGGCATAGACATTGGCGGAACTAAGATCAGTGTAGGATTAGTAAAGAATGGAAGAGTAGAGAGAAAGATAAGAGAACCTGTAAAAAAAGACAGGAAAGAGTTTCTTAAACAAGTTATTGACCTTATCGACTGGGTTATTAAAAATATAGATAAGAAGAAAATTAAAGGAATAGGGATAGGAGTGCCTGGCCCAGCAGACTATAAGAAAGGATTGGTAATGAATCCTCCAAACCTTAGACAGTTATGGAAATTCAATATTAAAAATTATGTAAAAAGCATGACTAAGCTAGATGTTAAGATTGACAATGATGTTCATGTCATTGCTATTGCTGAGAAACATTTCGGCCAAGGGAAAAAACTAAAGAATTTTGTTGTGTTAGCTATTGGAACTGGAATTGGTGGGGGGATAGTTATAGACGGAAAGCATTATGAAGGTATAGGTAATGCTGGAGAAATTGGAGCTAGTATAATAGATGACAGCAAGAGAAAACTAGTTGCTTATGGTGATGGAAGCCTGGAAGGATTAGCATCCGGATCTGCTATTATGAAAATGGCTAAAAAAAGATTTGGGAAAGAACTTTACGCTACTGATTTAGCTAAGATGGCCAGAAAAGGCAATAAGAAGGCAAAAAAAATATTAGAAGATGCAGGCATGCATCTGGGTGTTGGATTGAGCAATGTTATTAACTTGTATGACCCTGAACTGATAATTCTTGCTGGAGGAGTCAGGGAATCTGGAAATTACATATTGAATGCGGCAAAGAAAGAAGTAAACAAGCTTGTAAAACACAAACATTGCGACATTGTCTGGAGCAAGCTAGAAGACCCAGGTGTTGTCGGTGCCGCTGCTTTGTTCTTGGATTAGAAAACCATATAAGTTTGCTAGTTCGTTCTATTTGCATGACTAAATCTTTAGTAATTGTTGCACATCCTGATGATGAGACAATCTGGATGGGTGGATATATCCTTAGATATCCTGATTGGGATTGGACTGTAGTTTCTCTATGCAGAGTTAATGATAAAGATAGAGAACCTAGATTCAGAAATGTATGCAACTTATTCGGAGCTGAGAGTTATATATTTGATTTGGATGACACTGAAGAAGGATATTTTAAAAAAATAAGCCTGCAGGAAATAGAAGATAGAATACTGCAGATTAAAGAGAAGAGGTTTGACCATATTTTCACTCATGGAGGCAATGGAGAATATGGACATATAAGGCATAAGCAAGTCAGCCAGGCAGTAACTAAGATGGTTGAAGAAAGTAAATTACAATGCAAGAACCTGCATTATTTCTCTTATCAGAATAATGATAAATTCTGTTATGCTAATCAGAGTGCAGAAAAATATATAAAGCTGACAGCTAAGGAGTTGGAAGAGAAAAAGAATCTGATAAAGAATATTTATGGGTTTGAAGCTGGAAGTTTTGAAGAAGTTTGCGCTTCTGGAGCAGAGGCCTTTAATATTATGAGAATAAAATGAAAATATTGACATTATTTGCTTATCCTCCTGAACCGGATGGATTAAGCCAGCAGGGCTGGCTGCTGCACAAGGGATTTCTTGAAAATGGATATGATGCAATGCCTTGCCATCTAGAGGGTGGGTTGCAGAAAGAGTGGCTGTATAAGAGCTTTAAGCCAGATGTTGTTGTTGGTGTTGGTTATTGGGGAAATGCACCTAACCTGATATTGCATCCAGAAAAACACGGAATGCTAGCAGTACCTTGGTTATTGAGTGATGGATGGGTTGCGAATTATCATGATATTTTCAACAGGATGCCATTGGTTTTTGTAACTAGCAATTGGGTTAAGGAGATGTACAAGAGAGACGGAGTAGATACTAGAAATATGGAGGTAATTCCTGTCGGATGCGATCCAGGACAGTTTAGACCTATGAATAATGATGATGGAGTAAAGAAAGTTAGGGAGATGCTAGGTGTAAAAGATAATGAGAAGATGATACTGACTGTAGGTGGAGACGTTACTAGCAAAGGAGCTCAGGAGATGTTTAAAGCATTGGCAAAGATAGGAAATAAATTTGATAATTGGAAATATGTTTGCAAGACTTGGCCAAGCGATGTTGCACGAGGCCACAATGTGGAGGAGACGAAGCTGATAAATGAGCTAGGATTAGACAAGGATAAAATAATATTCATGGAAGGATGTTTTTCTAGAGAGTTTATGCCTTTCTTGTTGAATGCTGCCGACATTTATGCAGCGCCAAGCAGGATAGAGGGGTTTGGAATGATACAGGTTGAGGCAATGTTATGCGGAAAGCCTGTAATATCTATAGATGCTATGGGATGCAAGGATACTATAGTGCATGGCAAAACAGGATATCTAGCCAAGGTTGCTGAGGAAGTAAAACTAATGGAAGAATGGGTATATCCTTGGATGGGATTTGAGAAAAGGATGCAGATACAATTCAGCCAGCCAAAGACATTTGCTTTAAAGGCTGATGTTGATGAGCTTGCTGAATACACCCATAGATTATTGGCAGATGACAGCCTGAGAGAGAGATTAGGCAAACAGGCAAGAGAGCATGCAGTTGAGAAATTTTATTATAAGACTGTTAGCAAGAACATGGTAGATTCTATAAAGAAAAAATTTAACCTAGCTTAAAATTCTCGAAAATTGGAAGTTCTTTTCTCTTTACACATTCATATGCATAAATGTACATGCCTGCAGACCATGCCTGATAACTGCCACCCATTGGCCTGCCTGTCTCTCCATGAAGCCATTCATTAAACTCCCACTCTTCTTCTTTTCCTTCTTTACAAGCTACTGCTAATTTGCGCAGCTCTTTCATAGCTTCATTATATCTCTTTAATTTGACTAATGCTGCTATATAAAAGCCGCCAATAAATGGCCAGACACCGCCATTGAGATATTCATATGGCTTGCTGATGCATTTACTGAAATATGACTTCCATTCTAAATCTCTTGGATATATCGGTGGATCTATTGCTCTTATGGGATACGGATATGCTACATTTTCTTTTTCTATATATCTTAATACAGAATTTGCTTTCTCATGGTCTGTTGCTCCAAAAACTAATGTAAGAAGATTTCCTAGAGAGTCGAACCACTCTTCATGCTCTCTGTCGCCATTATGGTCTTTCCAGATCCATGGTAGATAGTAGCCAAGCTGCTTGTCAAAGAATGCTAGATCTATCCTGCCGGTTTTATCTGTCTGATTTATCAGCATCTTAACTTTGTCAGCATCTTTTTTCTTGCCCGCCAGCTTTAATGCGGCATAATAAAGAGCTTGAGTATTAAGGACATGGCCATATTTATGAGTGAATGCGTCCTGCCAATCTGAGGTTGGCTGCTGCTCTGGCATACCATCATTCCCGGCATCCTGGTAGCGCAACCAGAGAAATGCTTTTTCTATGTTTTTCTTATGCTTGTTCAGAAGGCTCTTGTCTTTGTAATTAAGAGCATATACATATTCTCCTATGATAAACCACAATGAAGAGTCTATTGTTGCAAACGTGACTTGCTTCGGCCTTACCTTGTCGAAGATGTCTATGCAATTTGGTATTTCTCCAAGATCATTTTGAAACTTAGCAAGATAATTTAGGCTTTTCTTATACGCTTCCTTAATCTCTTTGTCTTTTACCAAACTTGCTCCCAGAAGAGTTATCATGCTGTCTCTTGACCATATAGAATTATAGCCGGAAATGCCACCAGAGGCATACAATCCATTCTTGTTAATGCATTTTTTTACAGCGTCTATTGCCCTGAAATAGGCTTCATCGGTTATAGAATCCATCTTACCTCTCTTTTAACCTTTTATGAAAAGCTTAAGGTTAATCAAAAAAATAGGCTAGAGATTATATAAACTTTTTGTATTCAAAAGCTTTATAAAGTATTATTTAGCTGAAATTCTCGAGTTAAAATGGGAATGTATCAATATATAAGGGAATCTTGGAAAAGTGATGAGTTGCCTCCAGAACATTGGAGAAGCAGATTAATGGAATGGAGAGGTGATGCTGCAGTACTCAGAATCCAAAGACCTACAAGATTAGACAGGGCTAGAAGCCTTGGATATAAGGCAAAACAGGGCTATGTTCTCGTAAGAGTAAGATTGAGCAAGACAGAGAGGAAGAGGCCTAAGTTCTGGGGTGGAAGAAGACCAAAGCATTCCAGAAGGAAGAAAGTTCTTGGAATGAACTACAGATGGATTGCAGAGCAGAGAGCAAATTCAACTTATCATAATCTAGAAGTATTAAATTCATATTTCTTGGCACAAGATGGAAACTATAAATGGTTTGAGGTAATAATGGTTGACCCTGAGAACCCTAGTATTAAGAAAGACGATAGGATCAGCTGGATATCAGAGCCTGAACATAGGGGAAGAGTATATAGGGGACTGACAAGTGCAGCTAGAAAGTCCAGAGGATTAAGAAGAAAAGGTAAGGGTGCTGAGAAGATGAGACCAAGTCTAGCGGCACATGATAAGAGAGGAAAGAATTAATGGACTTAGTTGAGAAAGTGAAGATTTTATTGAAATCTGAAAATGTTAATACTGATTTGCTTAACTTTGATGCAATTAAAACATTTTTAAAAGATCATAAAGAGCACGATTATAATATCTATTTACAATACAAATCTAGTAAGTTAGATAAACTGTATCTAATGTGCGGCCCTACTGATGAAAATCCTAATGATAACATTTGTATGGTTAGCCTAGATTGGCCATCTACTCAGAGGCAATTTTTATATCTTCAGCCTTGACTGTTTTTCTGCCAGCATGCTGAGCAGCTTTGTTTGCTTTTAATGCAATTTCATCTGCTAACTCTTCTAATACTTGTGTAAATGCAAGCTTAGCATCATCAGAAACACGTAATGCTCCACCCTTCTTTAGGAGTTTTTCCATTGCTGCTAATGGCAGGGTAGTTCTTTTTGATGACATATTAGATGTTAGGAATGATTGATTAATAAACGTTTTGGTTACCAAAAGGTATAAAAGAGCTGATTTTCAGATATTAGACGATGATAAGCCAGAAACAAATTGATGAGATAAGACACCATTTAGA
>CAZSRE010000004.1:12560-15908 GCA_964609195.1 Candidatus Woesearchaeota archaeon
TAGAAAATATCAAGCACGAGCAATGCACAACATACTGGGCATATGAAGTAGTCAAGAAAGATATCTGGATTGCAATGATGGGAATTGTTGCTGATTGGAGAACAGATTATATTGCCGAGTTTGCCAAGAAATATCCCGGATTGATAAAGCATAAGGTGAAGATTGCACCAGATGTACTCTACAATACAGAGCTTGGAAAACTGATAAGATACACTTCTTTTATACTTAAGGGCAAGATGAAGGAAGTCAGGAAGAATGTTGACATGATGATAAGCATGACTAGTCCATATGAATTGTTGAATGAAGAGAGCGAGAAGGCAAAAAAACTTATGTCATATGCAAAAAAACTGGGTAAGAATTATGATAGCTTGCTAAAAAAGGCTCTAGAGAATAAAGCAGATGATAAATTCTTCTTATTCCTGTATCCCAATGGCAAACATAGCTTTACCGGAGAGCTTAGCAATGAGCTGATATACAGGATGCCTGATAAATTCATTATTGTGGCAAGACAGAAAGAAGATAAGGTGATAATGAGCTTGCGAGGCAATAAGTGGTTTATTCCCGGTATAATCGATAAGGCTAAAGAAGGTCTTGATGCATATGGTGGTGGGCATGACCATGCTTGCGGAGCAGGAGTGCCTAAAGAGAATTTTAACAAATTTGTTGAGAGAATTAAGAAGTTAATCTAACTCTGATATTATTCTCTCTAATGTGTCTTGATATTCTTTTTGCGTTATCATATGCTTTCCGTTCTTTATCATTATAAGTTCACTATTTTTAATTCTTTTATTTGCATCCTTAGCTATTCTTATACATTCTTTTATTTCTTTGTCTCCGACTAAAATTATTGTTTTGGACGTTATCTTTTTTGAAATTTCTTCAAGTGAATAATTTTTATGATCCTCTACTCTTCTTTTACCTTGCATTTCATAATATCTTCTCATATACGGTAAATATTCTTTGAACCAAGGAGATAATGAGCATATAATTTGCATTTTTGGTTTAATTTTAGTAGATGCTACAAATGAAACCATTGCACCATATGAAAACCCAAGAAGATAAACTTCACTTTTATCGTTCTTTTTATATACTTTAAAGAATTGTTCTATATAATCTGATAAGGTTTTATATTTCCAAGAAATATCTATAGGTATTGGTTCGATTCCTACAGAATTAAAATAACCAGCTATTTTCTTATAAGGGGCTTGTTTATTAGATTCTCTAAATCCTGGAATGATGTATGCTATTTTATTCATTTTAATATGATTTTGCAATAAATACAGGTTCTTTTGCTTTCTTGTTGCAGGCAACACACGCAGAAATATCATGCTTCTTGAATGGAATGCAGAGTATCTTTGCACCATCTGCTTTTTCCTTTATTGTTTCTTCGCATTTAGCATCGCCACACCAACCAGCTTTAATGAGCTTTTTGTCGTTAATAGCCTGTGTCAATTCTTTTAGATTCTTTGCTTCTACAGTAGAATATTTAAGCTGCTTTCTTGCTTTGCTTAGCAAATCTGTCTGCATTTCTTCTAAAGTTTCCTGCACTTTTTTCTTTAATGCTTTTATCTTGACTACTTCTTTTTTCTGATTGTCTCTTCTGACTAAAACTACCTGAGATTCTTTTAGATCTCTTGGACCTAGCTCTATCCTTAATGGTATGCCTTTTAACTCCCATTCATTGAATTTCCAGCCGGGAGTGTAGTTTTCTCTTTCATCAAAAATTGGATTAAAATCAGCTAATTCTCTTGATATTGATTTGCATTTTTCCAATATTGGGCGTTTATCATTTTTGAAGAAAATTGGAATAATAACTAGTTTGTTTTTAGCAACATTTGGAGAAAGGACAACTCCTTTATTGTCTGAATGATGTATTATAGTAATTCCTATTGATCTTGTTGACAATCCCCAGGAGTTTTGCCAAACTAATTTCTCTTTCTCATCTTTGTCTATAAATTTTATATTGAAGCTTTTAGAAAAGTTCTGGCCTAGTGAGTGGGATGTTGCACATTGAATTCCGCGGCCGTTTGGCAAGAATGTTTCTATAGATAATGTGCAGTCTGCGCCTGCAAATTTCTCGCTTTCTGTTTTCTTACCCTTGATTACTGGAACTGCTAGCAATTCTTCATAAACATCTGCATACATGTCTAAAATTTTATAAACTTCTCTATCTGCCTCTTCTTTTGTTGCAAATGCTGTGTGACCTTCCTGCCATAAAAACTCACGAGAACGTAAGAAAGGTGTTGGGTTCTGGAATTCCCATCTTACAATATTCACCCATTGGTTTAATCTTAATGGTAAGTCTTTGTAAGATCTAATCCAGCGAGCATATGCTTCGTACATGATTGTCTCAGAAGTTGGTCTAATGGCAAGCCTTTCACTAAGCTTTGAGCTGCCAGCTTCTGTAACCCAGGCTACCTCTGGAGAAAATCCAGCAATGTGCTTAGCTTCTTTTTTCAATAATGATTCTGGGATTAACATAGGGAAATAGACATTTGAGACTCCAAGCTGCTTTATCTTATAGTTGATAAATGCCTGGATGTTTTCCCAGATGTTATAGGCAGATGGTTTGATAATGTAGCTACCAGAGACTGAGCTGTAATCTATTAAATCTGATCTTGTTATAACCTGTGTATACCATTCTGAGAAGTTTTTCTCCTTACTAGTTGTTATACCTAGTGTATCTTGCTGAGCCATCAAATAGCAAGTAGAATGAGTTTATATAAAGTTTTCTCTATAATAAACCAACCTTTTAGGAAAACGTTGACGAAAAGAAAAGATTAAGCAAAAGAAATTGATAAGGTTTTTAAATTTATGCTTATTGATGATGGAATAATGATTGCAGGGATGAATAGCAAGACACTAAATATAAACGCTTATATCTTACCAGATGAGCTTTATGATTTAAGAACCAGAAGGCTTAGTGGACCTTTAGTATGGCCTGCTTATTTGTTTGTAGAACTTATAAATATAAAAGTCGACGATGAAGCTATTAAAAATGGAGAGACAATAGCATATAAAGGATGTACTTATTTTTTATATGTAGACAGAAAATTTGAACCAGACTTTCAGGAACACGGAAAAGTAACTATTGAATTTAGCCCTCTTGGAAACGTAATTGAGCTATACGATGTTACAAAGATGGACATGGATAACAAGCTTTACAGGCATTTTTTAAATAGATGCATGGAAGATGTAAAGAAAGGGAAAAAACCAAACTACGATGGATTGGACAAGAGAAAGAGCCTCAATACTTTTCTTGATGCTTATAGATATCTTATTCCAAGAGATGGGAACAATGCAGGAAAAGCGCCTGGTAACCTTGTCAGCTTGGAAGATAGCTTAAAA
>CAZSRE010000004.1:15918-34413 GCA_964609195.1 Candidatus Woesearchaeota archaeon
AAAAGGCTGCTCTAAAAGGCTCTATGGGCCTGCTAGGATTTGAACCTAGATCTGAAGGTGACTTCTCAAGATATGGCATTATGGATTAGCCAATAGCTAAAACCGAAGCCTTCTATGTTATCCTGGTTGCACCACAGGCCCATAGCCTTTTGGGAAAAGGCTAGCGAAAAGGAGATAGAATTAGGGTTTAAAAAGTTTGGTCTTCTATACTTTAAAGGTTATATTTAAGAATGGCAATGTTTATATAATAAATAATCATTATAAAGTAGTTAATGATGGCTGACAGACTAAATGTAGTGAACAACTACATTCTTTATCATATTAAAGGAGGCATTTAAAATGAAACTAAATATGAAAACATTATTTGCTTTATTTGTGTTAACATTAATAATCGCAGTTGTGCCTATTAATGCAGATACTGATGCAGAATTAAACGGTAGGATTACTTCTAATAACAATAAGGTACTTAATGATGCAAGACAAGATTTAATGCAAAATAGAGAAGAGTATGGGCTTACCAAAGATGATATAGATGGGATAATGCAGCATTGCGAAAATGTAGTAGACAGAAATACTGAGTATTTCTTGCAGTATTATAATGCTTATTTTGCAAGTGATAGCTCTCAATATAACGCTGGCATGATAACTCCAGAGTGGAGTGGATGCTTCTTATCCGAGCTACCAGAACCTTTAAGTTCAGTTGATATTATACAGGTTCCAGAGTATGACCCAGATCTAATGAGAAGAATACCTTGGCAGCTTTTGGGTATTTCTTGTGCAATTCAAGCTGCTCAAGCAGAACAAGCGTGTTTAAAAAAATGTATGGATGGACTATGCATAACTGGCGGAAATGTTTGGGAGTGCCAGCTAGAATGTTCACAGGTTGGGTTGGAGGTATTTTTAGCTTGCATAGGTTTAAGTCGGCAAACTACTACTACAACAACATAACAGGTATAACCTAATTTATTCTTTATTTTATATTATAACAATATTTATAAACCACCATTATAGAGTAGTACTATGAAAATCTTTATTTTGCTTTCTTTAATATTGTTAACAGCAATATCTGTATATGCTGAGGTAGAAAGAGTTACATTATTTAATGAGCAGAGCTTTTTGTTTGATGGAAAGAATGTCACTTTAGTTGATTCAAGCGAAGATTCTGTTATAGTCTGCGTCAATGGACAAAAAGATATAGTAAGCGAGGGAAAGACTATAAATGGCATGCTAGTAGAACTGGTAGATGGCAATGAAGGAGATGCAAGATTAAAATTAGATTATGATTGCCAAGATGATTGCAGCTGCGATGGGGATGAGTGCAATAATAATGCTTGCCTGAACTTTATAAATACTGCAAGCAGCACTGTTGGCTTGAGTATATCTACAGCTAGCGAGATTACTGAGACAAGCGTTGAAGAGAATGAAGAAACTACGACAGTTACTGGCTTGGAAAATGTTACGGGAAGCGCTATCAATGAACCATCAACAGACACAAGCCTTAAAATAACTACTTATTCTCTAATTGGATTGGCGGTTATTTTGGGAATTGTTGCATATTTTAGAAAAAAAGGCGGAGAAGATAATACATTAAATAATTTAGAAAAAGAATTTAGTGAAGAATTCTAGAGATAGTTATTTAAACCAAATCAAACTTCTGATTTTTATGCTCATTATAGGATGCTCAAAAGGAGGAGAAATAGCAAAAAGAGTAGCCAGAACCTTAAAGAAAGAATACTCTCAATTAACTGTTAAGAAGTTTCCAGATGATGAGCTATACATTAAGCTTGAGGCTGATGTCAGAGACAAAGATGTTGTGCTGGTGCAGAGTTTTTATGGTGACGTGAATGACTTACTTGTGGAGGTATTGTTTGCTGCGCATACTGCAAAAGATTTAGGAGCTAAGAAAGTAAGATTAGTTGCAAGCTATTTCCCATATTTCAGACAAGATTATCGGTTTAATGAAGGTGAATGCATAAGCATAGAGGTTATTAGCAAATTGCTTGATAATTGTCTGGATGAATTTATTGTGATAAATCCACATCTGCACAGAAAACATAGCTTAAATGAGGTTTTTAATATCAAGACTAAATTGTTATTGACTGATGATTTAATTTATCGATATCTGAAAGGAAAGACTAAGGGATATGTTTTTGTTGGACCTGATGGCGAAAGCGGCCAATGGGTATGTAAGATAGCAAGTAAGCTCAATTCTGAATGCATAGTACTCGAGAAAAAAAGATTTAGCGCTACTAAAGTCAGTGTAGATACTAGCAAATTGAGAGGCTTGAAAGGAAAGAATGTTGTTGTGCTGGATGACATGGTTAGCACTGGAAATACTCTAATTGAGGCTGCTAAAGGGCTTAAAAAGGCAGGAGTTAGGAAAATGCTCTTTGTTACGACACATGGACTGTTCTTTAATGATTCTATAAAGAAAATTAGAAAATATGGAGACATAGTTGCTACAAATACTGTAAAAAATAGTGTTGCTAAGATAGATGTTTCTGGGCTGATTGCTGACAGCCTGCGATAGATTTAAATCTTTATCTTATTGAATCTTCGCATGAGAAATTTGGATACTCTGGATAGTATAGTATTGGCTGTAGATCGTGTGGTAGATTTTGGGCTTGCACTTTCTGGACTTGGATTAATAGCATATGGATTATATGAGCATAACACTATTTCTTTTGTTTTAGGAGATGCTGTTGCACATTTAGGATTAGTCATGTATTTGGGAGATACTTCAACTAAGGAAATTGGTAAAAACATTGATTTCCGTGGAAGAGAAGGACATTTAAGAAACAGGCGTTATAATGATGGAATCAGAGAAAAAAACTATGACAAATAATTATCATAATGGACTATTCCTTCTCTCAGATGCTTTAGCTTAGGTTTCTCATCTGGATAGCCTATAGTTAAAATGCAATAAACCAAAACATTGTCTGGAATCTTTAGAATACCTCTGGTAGATTCTTCTGCTTCAAATTCTGTATCTATTATATTGACAAAACTGCTGCCAAGACCCTGATTATGTGCTTCTAACATTAGATTTTGCATTGCTAAAGAAGAGTTAATTGTGCTTAGAAAATCGTCTTTACATAAATCTGTATTTCCCAGTATTGCAATAGCAACTGGAGAATTTCTTATATGTTTTCCCCAAGGAGTAACCTCTGAAAGTTTCTCCTTAATCTTCTTGTTTGTTATTACTATGAACTCCCAGGATTGACTGTCATTTGAGGATGGTGCGAATTTAGCAGATTCTATAAGTTTGTCTATTATTATCTGCGGGACTGGCTTGTCTAAGTATTTTCTTATAGTTCTTCTAGATCTGATACATTCAGAGGCTTCCATTTTTTGAATATAAAATAAAAAGAGTTAAAAACTTATGGAGAATATCTTAGCATAGTTCTTGGGAAAGGAATTGCATCTTTTATGTTATCTAACTTACAAAGCCATGAAACTACCCTCTCAATACCTAAGCCGTAGCCTGCATGAGGAACACTACCATATATCCTAGTGTCTAAGTACCATTTATAATTCTCTACATTCTCTCCTTGTTCTCTTAATGATTTCTTTAGTTCATCTATGTCTAAGTCTCTCTGGCTGCCACCAATAATCTCTCCATAACCTTCAGGAGCAAGAATATCCATGCATAATGCTGTTTCTTTATCTTTGGGATCTCTAGGCTTGTAGAATGCCATTATCTTCTTAGGATAATTTGTAATGATTACTGGCTTGTCAAAATGTTTTGTAATTAAATCTTCCTCTACAGTTCTCAGATCTTTACCAAACTGAATGTTTAACCCTTCTTTTTCCTTTAATAACTTTAACGCTTCTTTGTATGTTAATCTTGGGAATGGGACCTTGATTTTTTCCAGTTTCTTTACATCCTGGCCAAGAATTTCCAGCTCTGCCTTGTTATGCTTTACTACCTGCTGCACAATGTAGCTTACACACTCTTCTGCGCTTTTTTGCAGATCTTCGAAATTCATCCATGCAGCTTCCATTTCTGCCATCCAAAACTCTGATAGATGCCTCGATGTTTTGCTTTTTTCTGAACGGAAACAGGGAGAGATGCAGAATAATCTTTCCATTCCAAAGATTGCTGCTTCAGCATACAGCTGCCACGATTGGGTGAGGTAAACTTTTTTATCATAATACTTTACTTCGAATAATGTTGAGCCTCCTTCGCTTGCTGTTGGTGTAAAAATTGGAGGTGCCATCTCATAATAACCATTTTGATAATAAAACTCGCGGAATGCTTTCATCACAGTATTCCTGACTTTCATTACAGATGTTAGCTTTCTGCTGCGAATCCATAGATGCCTGTTATCGAGCAAGAACTCTGGGCTTTGATCCTTTCCTATCGGGAATGGCTCTGCAAACTGAATAACATTAAGCTTGTCTACTTTAATCTCATATCCTGTAGGAGCTCGCTTATCTTCATGAAGATTGCCTTCTATCTCTAGCGAGCTTTCTATTAACAGTTTGTTTGCATCTTCCCATTCTTTTTTGCTGACTTTTCCCTGGTCTACTACACATTGAATTATATTTGAAGAATCTCTGATTACTAGAAAGACCTTGTCTTTCATCTTTCTTTCTCTGTACACCCAGCCATGAATGCTTACCTTACCAGATTTTTTGCTTAATGCTTCTTGTATTGACACGAACATGCTTAAGGTTTAATGATATAGATATAAAAAGCTTTTGAATTCTAAAGGAATGCAGTTCTTATTATATCTGGGAATTGTTCTTTGACTATCTCATAGGCTCTTGAATATGGAAGATGGATAGAAACTCTGGAGTTGCCGGGATATGCAAAGTCCACAGTTTCGTCATGCAGCTTATCAAACAATATGATATTGACCAGATCTTTATCTACTTCTGAGATAAATGGACCTGCACTGTCCTTATTCTGCATCGACGGAAGCCTGGACGATAGCCTTAGGCTCTTTGCCTCTCTTTTGCTTAACCCAAGATATTCTGATGCAGACTTTAAATCTACCATCTTATCCAATGGAAGAACAAAACCATATAGCTTAGAATCTTTATCAAAATAAACTGTCTTCATTATCCTTGATGCATTCCAATGCAGCTCTCTTCTCTTTTCCCCTGCTGTAACCTCTCTACCCCAATAGTGGAATATTAGGTTTGCATTTGCATCCTGCAAATAAAGATGGTCTTCCATAGTAATAAGTTATCAACGCTTATTTAAGAATATATTCCTAATATTATGGAAATATATACTAAAAATACATAAAATTTATATATTTATGGAATGTTATTCCATTATATGTACATAGATGAGAAAGATTTAGTGATACTTGATGCTTTGAAAGAGAATAGCAAACTTACTACACAGCAAATAGCTAAAAGGACTAGGATAGCTGTTACTACAGTACACAATAGGATAAAGAAGCTTGAAAAACTCGGAATAATTGAAGGATACGGACTAAAGTTAGACCACAAGAAGCTAGGATATGGAATTACAGCTTACATACTGATATCTGTTTCTTACAATCTATCAAGTGGAAAGAAAGTAGAACAACAGGAGATTTGTAACAAGATAAAAAACTTAGGGGGAGTAGAGTTTGTTAATATTGTAACTGGAGTAAGCGATATCGTTGTTAAGGTAAGAACAAAAGATGTGGATGAGCTGAATGGATTCGTAACTAAGCATCTTAGGAAGATTGAGGGTGTTGATAAGACACAGACTATGGTTGTACTAAACGAGATTTAGCTATTTTTTAATCCAAGCTCTTTTAACTGCTTTTCATAGACTTTTGAAGGAGCATCTAGCATTAAGTCGCGAGCATCTTTATTTAGGGAGATAAAAAGCTTATGATTCATTGTTTACTTAGAATCTTCTTTAGTTCAGAGTATATTTTCTTAGTGAACTCTATGACCTTCTCTGCATAATCCTTGTCAAGTACCGTTCCATAATAAAGCATGCCATTCCTGAAAAATCTTATTTGATCTGTAAATTGCACTTCTTTTTCATTAAAGCCAAGAATCCTTAGATAAGCTACTTCAGCTTCATGTGCTCCGAAGCCAGATGCATTATAACCGTCAAAGAGCATTTTAGCCCTTATCAATTCCATCAGTATATCATAGCATGACTTAACGAACATATTTGAGTTGCTGTCTTCTAACTTAATCTTTGATAGCAGCTCTAATAAAACTTTATAACTATTTTCAGCTTCTTTAATCAGAAATTCAGCTCTTGATTTGTCCACACTTTGTTTCTTGACAATATTTTCTTTTATGAATTCATCAAAGTTTCTTATTCCCTTCATAGCTCAACTCCACCAATTAGGACAGTTCCATTGCATAAGTTTTCTTTCAGGTTTTTATGAATTTTTTCAAATGAGTCATAAAAGTTTATATTTATTTTTCTCTCTAACGTTTTTTCATACTGTGATAAGCCTATTGATTTTTCTCTTCTTCCGATTATTGCAATATCTATATCTGAGTTAATTATATCTTCTCCTCTTGAGTAACTGCCAAATAAGATTATTGTTGCTCCTGCGAACTCCCTTTCAATAAAATCTGCAAGCCCTGATTCGTAAATTAATTTTAGATTTTCAGCTCTTTTTAGCTGCATCACTTTATGATTGCTTCTGTTTAATTCTATAGCCCATCTTTTTGTTTCCTTGTCCTGGCTTATCTTAATTAAATCATTTTTTTCAAGAATTGGAATAGCCTTAATTATTGCTGGTTGAGAGACTTCCAGAAAATTTGCTATTTGCCTCTGATTTAATTGGATTCCTGCTTTTATGGACAATAATCTCATTATCTCCTGCTGGAGATTAGTTAACTTTAGTTTATATATATTTACCATAGTTAATACATATTAACTTAGGTTTATATACTTTGCGTTTTTATTTGAATTTTAATCCAAGCTCTTTTAACTGCTTTTCATAGACTTTTGAAGGAGCATCCATCATTAAGTCTCGAGCATCTTTGTTTTTTGGAAATGCGATAACCTCTCTGATAGAATCATTACCTGTTAGGATTGCTACCATCCTGTCTATGCCAAGAGCTATCCCACCTAAAGGAGGATTGCCATATTGCATTGCATCTAGCAAGAAACTAAATTGCTCTTTAGCTTCTTTCTCTTCCAGCTTTAAAGCTTTAAATACCTTCATCTGCAGATCCCTATTGTGAATCCTGATAGAACCACCGCCTAGCTCTATTCCATTCAAAACAAGATCGTAAGCCCTAGCCTTGACATCTTTTGGATCTTTATCCAGCAATTTTATATCAGACTCTCTTGGAGACGTAAATGGGTGATGCATGGCAACCAATCTTTTCTCTTCTTGGCTATACTCAAACATAGGGAAGTCTGTGATCCAGACGAAAGCAAGTTCATCCTGTGATTTTCTCAAGTCTGGCTTGTCTGATTTGTGTTTCTTCATCGCATCTTCATATTTCATTCTTGGAAAAGGAGTTTTAACAGATATGCCTTTAACTTCTTTCAAAACATGTTTAATCAACTCTTCAATAATATGGAAGATATCCTCTTCATCTATGAAAGACATCTCTATATCTAGCTGAGTAAATTCTGGCTGTCTGTCCGCTCGCAAGTCTTCATCTCTAAAGCAGCGAGCTATCTGGAAATACCTGTCAAAGCCAGCAACCATTAATAACTGTTTGAACAGTTGAGGGGATTGAGGCAGAGCAAAATGCTTGCCAGGATATATCCTAGATGGGACTAGATAATCACGCGCTCCTTCTGGAGTAGACTTTGCTAATATAGGAGTTTCTATCTCTATGAATTGCTGCGTATCTAAATAGTCACGGATTGATTTTATTATCCTATGCCTTGTAATCAGATTTTGCTGCACTCTAGGCTTTCTCAAGTCAAGATAACGATATTTCAACCTTGTTTCTTCTGTTGACTCAATTTTCTCGTCTAATTCTAAAGGCAGAGGCTCTGCAGGATTCAAAATTTCAATATGCTCTGCTTGCAGCTCTATCTCACCGGTTTTCATGTCTTTGTTTGCTAAGTTAGATGGGCGAGCTTTGACTTTTCCCTTTACCTGCAATACAGATTCTCTTTTAAGATCTTTAACTTTTTCAACTAATTCTTTTGATAGAACAACTTGGGTAATGCCATATCTGTCTCTTAAATTGATAAAACCAATCTTACCATGTAGGCGTATATGATCTGCCCAACCAGCTAGAGTAGCCTGTTTTCCAACCTCTCGCTTTGAAAGTTCTCCGCAAGAGTGTGTTCTGAGCATGATAGGAAAGCTGAGAGAATAGTTTATTAAGTTTGCTGTTAGAAGCAGGCTAAGTCATATAATTTAATGAAGTGCCCCTTGCTGTTAATAAAGTGATTATATACTATTTTGTTGTTATCTATATCTTCTAAAATATTTGTATATGGTGGTTGGAAATTTGTATAGTTGTACATAGGATCTTCTGTTATCTTTCTAATTTGATTAGTAATTAAATTATACACTTTAATAATCCTAATATACTCGTTATTTGCGTCATCTTCTGACCATACTACCCATTTGTCATTTATGATTGGTCGAGTGCCACCAAACTTAGTATTGGGTTTGATAACCTTTTTAATCCTATTTATGTCCTTTATTACAATATTATCTTCAGATGATATTAAGTCATTTGTATAATTTAGAAACACAATATTAATACCATCTATTCTAGGATATTTTATCATTTCTTCCCTAACACCTATTTTACGCCCTGTATAAAATTTCCAAACTTTACCAGATTCAACATCAGTTACGTTTATTATAATATAAAGGAGACTAGTAGCATTAGCACTAATAAGTTTCGTATATGATAAATTAGTTTTATAAATATCTGGATATGCTCCTCTAAGTTCTTCTAACGTCAATATATTATTTTTTATATTAAAGCTATGAACACCGTAAGGATTACTAGCAACCCTATTAGGCTTTTTAGTTCCCTCAAAAACTAAATAATCTCCATAAAGTTTTGAATCATATAAATTTATGTCAGTGAAATTACTAAAATCATATGGCGAGATTGTTTCAATTCGATTAGTAATATCATAAATATGTAATTCTGGATCAAGTTGTGTATTATTAACATTAAACCATATAGCTATGTTATCATAAAGTCTTAATGATTCATAAAGAGGTTTTCTATAATCATTACTATTTATATAAATGCTTTTTATTTTTTCCTTTGTATTTGTCTGTATATTGTATTTATATAAGTCTAAAATATATTCTCTATCATTAAAACTATTTAAATAATTAGAAGAGTTTATAAAATCGAAATAAATTACATCTTTTTCACTTATTTGTGGACTAAATGAAAATCCAGAATTGGATAGATCTTTAGTACATTGTAATATAGTTGTAGTAGTACCCCCCCCTCCAGGTGGTCTTCTTCTAACTGCTTCACCTGTTGTAGAAAATACACTTCCAACTAATAATCCAGCAATTAGAACTCCAACAACATACATTATAGCTTTTTGATTATCCAAATTTTCACCTTTTTATAGAAAAAGTTAATATAAGATGATATATATATATCGGTTATTAATTTAAGAATATTAGTAAGATTTATATACATTCTTGACTAACAGCTGATTATGAATGAAGAGATTAAACATATACATAAGGATTTAGAAGAAATCAGACAGAGACTTAGTTTAATACAGTATATGCTCTCTGAAGAAATGGAATTAAGTGATTGGGCAAAAAAAGAACTTAAAATGGCTAGAAAGGCTCCTAAATCAGACTATATTGATCATGATGAAGTGAAGAGAAGACTTCTCAAATGAGTTATAAAGTTGAATGGTACAAGAATGCATACAAGTATCTAGAAAAGCTTCCAAGCAATATATTAACAAGAATTCTTAACAAATTTGATATTATGAAAGAAGACCCATTTAGATTTCTTGAGCATTATGGGGGCAAGAATGTTTATAAGTTTAGGATTGGAGATTACAGGGCATTAATTGATGTAGATTTTGGAAATAAGATTTTGTATGTTAGAGTATTTGATAAAAGAGGCAGGATTTATAAGTAATTTTAAGTTTGCTGTTACCCGGGAGAGATATAAAAATACTTAAATACTTTTAAGATTATCAATAAATTAAGAGGTGCAATAAAAATGGGAAAAATCTTAGTAAAAAATGCTGTAAAAAGAGAACCAGGTTATCTTTACTATGTAGATGGCAAAGGTAATGTGTGCGAAGCTAAAATGTCGCATGGGGGCAGAAAGAAAAAGAAATAAAAAGCCACTAGAATTGAATTGGCCTTCATATTAATAACTATCAGAATAATCTAGACAAGCTTGGATATTATTAGTTTAACTTATTAATCATAGTTTATAGACTATATCTTTGGAAGAATTCCCACATTAACTCATTAGCATTAATATCCCTGGTAACATTTCCAATAAGCCCTGGAGGAGAGTATTGTTGCCCGTCAGGCCATGTATGTCCACCATTATTAATTCTATATAACACAATATCAGCATTATTCCTACAGTTGTTAAAGCTTATCTTTGTAACAGTTGTATCATCATTTGATATATCCGCTAGTTCAATAGTAGAGGATGTACTACAACCATTTCTTGCAGCCCAATCTTCAATAGTTGTCTGAATCGGTATTACTTTTCCACTTAACCCAAAAGGTAAATTAACTACTCCCCCCTCATATGGTGCAAAAGGATCAGCGGTGCCATGGAATTCAATTACAGGCATTGATCTGCTAGGGGTGCAACTATCGACAGCAGAATATTGATTGCCGTATGAAATAGGCGCTATCGCTGTTATCCTACCTGCCATCTCACAGGCTAGCCTATGTGTCATCGCAGCTCCATTAGAAATGCCAGCAGCATATACTCTTGTTTTATCAATATTTACAACTTGATCTAAATTATCTAACAGTGCTTTAATATAGGCAACATCATCAATACCTTGCCCACATGCATAACCTGAAACGCATGCATATCCTTGCCTACCGCCTCCGGCATTCCAAGACCTTACCTCTTCAACATCAGGATTTTCAATTCCCGAAGGATAAACTAAAATAAACCCTTCTCGTTCTGCCAACTTATCCATGCATTTAGGATTTTGTGGATCTCCATCCGGGCAGGTTATTGGATTAAGAGTCCAAGGATTGCCACCGCCACCATGCAATACAATTACAACTGGCATAGGTCTTAACTTGTCGTAACTTCCAGGTATGTAAATTTTATAATCTCTATTACTAAAACCAGGCAAAGTCATATTATATTCACCAGGACCTAATATAAAATTTCTTATAGTAGTATAGGTTACAAATAGTTTTGGTCTAGTTCCTATAACACTTACTTCATTGCTGTTCATATCATTTAATAGATCTGCAGGTCCATCATTTGCAAGAACCAACCATATAGTGCCAGCACTTAGTCTGCTCTGCACATAACTTGTTAAGCCAGTTCCAGATATATTAAACTTCAAAGCACCACCAGCAGGGAAAGTGCCTTGTGCTAATGCACTCGGATTATAGTCTGATGAGGAGAATGCCCCCAAATTCCAGAATCTGCCTCCGTCTCTAGTGTACCATGTAGCGGCTTGTATATTAACTTCAGGAGTAGTCATTTCGTACACGCCTATAGTGGTTCCAGGGTTATTACAGCATAATGCATAAGTAGTCTCCATAAGATTCACATTAATTATTGTTGCAGTACTTGGTATACTGCTTATATTATATTTAACTAGAGTATAGTAGTTTTCAGAAACTGTGCTTTTCCTGGCAGCTAATGCAAGTCCATTAGCGAAATTAGTGTTTGGACTTAGTTGATTGAGATATGCATCATCAGATCCTGAATATCCATTCTCTCCTTGCCTAAACTTAGCTATTATATCACTAGCAATAGTTGTTGTAGGGGATGTGCTTGTTGACGTTGAAGTGCTTATGACTGTAGAAGTGCTTGTAGTTTTAGAGCCATCTCCTCCCCCACCAGGATTTTTTCTTCTGACTGCTTCGCCTGTTAGATTTCCTATTAATAATCCAGCAATTAGAACTCCAACAACAAGTAGAATAGCTTTTTGATTATCCAAATTTTCACCTTTTTATTATATAGATGCGAAGTATATATAAATATATTCATACAATGCTCTTGAATGCTTAACTCTATAAAAAGCGATTTACAGAGACTAAGAAACGAAGAAAAGATAAAGGTTTATTCTAATTTTTTTAAAACAGGCAAGGGGGAATATGGAGAGGGAGACGAGTTCCTTGGAATAAGCGTGCCTGAGCAAAGAAAGATAGCTAGAAAATACTCTGGCTTGAGTTTTGAGGCTATTAGAAAGTTGATGGATAGTAGCGTACATGAGCATAGACTTACAGCCTTGCTTATTCTAGTCGAGGATTATAAGAAAGCAGATAGCAAAAGAAAGAAAGAAATCTTTGACTTTTATTTTAGAAATGCTAAATGGGTAAACAACTGGGATTTGGTTGATCTGACTGCTGACAAGATTGTTGGAAGCTATCTAAATAATAAAGATAAGAGCTTATTGTATAAACTAGCTAAATCTGATAATTTATGGGAAAGAAGAATAGCTATAATATCTACATATAATTTTATTAAAAATAACAGATATGAAGACACTTTCAAGATAGCCGAGATTCTGGTTAATGACAAGCATGATCTTATCCATAAGGCTGTTGGGTGGATGCTGAGAGAAGTTGGGAAGAGAAACCAGAAACAGGAAGAGGAGTTTCTTGCCAAGCATTATAAAAACATGCCAAGGACTATGCTGAGATATGCTATTGAGAAATTTGATGAAGATAAAAGAAGATTTTATTTGGAAAATAGTGAGGTAGAAGAGTCAAGAAAAAGACATAAAAAAGAATTTATATCCCATGAGGAAATGAGAGAGGAATTTGGCTAAAAATAGTTTTTAGGTGTAGAAAATGCATATAAAAAGTTTTAAGTTAAGACTGCTGCAAGACAGCAAAGGTATAATTCTCATTAAGATAGAGGTCGGCAGCTTCCACTATATCCTCTTTTTTAACTCTTTTAATTTTTGATATATATTCTTCAGCCTCTCTTGGATCTTTAACCATCTGCCACCCGTTTAGCGTGGATGCTCTATTCGAATTAGACTCGTTTTCAAGCAGATAATTGCCTTCGATGTAATTTTTTGCTTCTTCCAGGCTTTTTTCATCTAAATTTTTTAAGTTATCTATCTCTTTCAAAATTATATCTTTTATAATCTCTTTCTTGTCTTTATGAGCATTTAGAGTAATTGCAAATGTCCCAAAACCTACATTGGAATCATGCTGAGCTGATACACCATAACTTAAACCTCTCTTAATCCTTATCTCCTCAAACAACCTTGATGACATTCCGCCGCCAAGAATTGCTTTTATTAAGTCTAGGGAATAGCTATGTGGGTTGCTGCGGGACGGAACTTTGTATCCAAATACCATATAAGAGTCTTCTGTCTTCCTTATTTCTATAACATTCTTTGGCTTTTTCTGCAGCGGCTCATCTATCTTCTCTTGCTTAGGCAGTTTTCCTGGCGAGAAAGTAAACTCTTTTTCTATCTTATCGAAAGGATTGCTGACATCTCCTACTATAGCTATAGACATATTATTTGGGATGTAATGGTTTTTGTAATAATCTATTACCCATTCTTTTTTCATGTTCTTTATTGTCTCTATACTTCCGTAGATTGGGAACTTTGCAGGGTGCTTTTCGAATAATGCTTTATAGAATAGAAGCCATTGATAGCTGCGAGGATTGTCGTTAGTAAAACTGATTTCCTTCAATATTACGTCTCGCTCTTTTTCGAATGAATCGTTGAACAAGGTGTTTTGCATCATGTCTGCCAAGACTTCTACTCCAATGTTGAAGTGTTTTTTTGGAACCACAGTGTAATAGAATGTTCTTTCATGGCTTGTTGCAGCATTAAACTCTCCACCTATCCTATCTATCTCTCTTGAAATTGCAATAGCATCTTTTCTTTTATTAGTTCCAGTGAACAGAAGATGCTCTAGGAAATGAGAGACACCAGCAAGCTTTCTTGGCTCATTGCAGCTGCCAGTCTTTACATTTACTTCAATAGCTACTGAGTTTGAATTCTTTTTTTCAAATATTACGGTTAGTCCATTAGGAAGAGTTTTAATTTCCATGTAATGAATTATTAGAACTTATATTATAAATCTTACTGTTTAAGATACTTATTGATTAATGAAGAAAGCAACTTCGCATCTATTTTTCCACGATGCTTTGACATGAGCATGCCCATTATTGCATTAAAACCAGCACCTTTACTCTTCTCAATTGCATCTTTAACCTCTTTTTCCAGCTGCTCAGGAGATAATTGCTTGTAGTCATTAAGGTTTGGCTTGTGTCCTTGAGCAAATTTCATAAGCAAATCTAGTATTGCCTCTTTGGTTATCTCTTTGTTATTCAGGGCTGCAAGAACAAACTTGAAATCTTGCTCTTTTATCTTATATGGATCTAGATTGAACCTTGACTTTATCTCTTTTGGAGCTTCTATCAATGTCCTGACTATCAGACTTGGATCTACATTTGGATATTCATTAGCATAATAATCCAGGTCTAATCCTGACCTTACCACTTCTCTTGCCATTTCTGGATTCAGCTTATAATCCTGTTCCAAACGCAGAGTCTTTGCTGATAATAACTCTGGAAGCTTTATATTTGATATTCTTTCTTTTGTTATTATAAGTATAGGAATGTCTGTCTCTGGATACATTCTTTCTGGACCAGGCATTGGTCTTAGAAAAGATGTTGATAAATCTTCATTTGCTTTTCTAACCTCTCCAACAATCTTGGGTAATCCAGACAATCTTTTTATCTCATTCTCTATTATTAATGGTATGCTGCGAAGATCTTGAAATCCTTTTATTTCTATCTTAGCTTCATTCTTTATTGACAGATTTAAATCCTGGCGGATAGTTCCTAGCCCGCGTTTTACTTTTCCTGTTGAACGTAGAATCATGCCAAGAGTAGATGCAACTTCTTTTGCATGTTCCGCGTCTTTTATATCTGGTGCTGTTGATATTTCAACTAAAGGAATTCCTAGCCTGTCTAGGCTGTATGTAGTAGAAGTTTTATCTTCAGATACTTTCCTGGCAGACTCTTCTTCAAGATATATGCCTGGTATGTTGACTATACCCTTGGAGGTTTCTACTTTACCATCTACAGCTATCAATGCTGTTCTTTGGAAACCAGAGGTGTTGCTTCCGTCCAAGACAACTTTTCTCATTACTATTGCTCTCTCTAGTATTGTAGCTTTCAGCAATAATGCGATTTGCAATATGGTGTCTAATGCCTCCTGGTTTACAGGATAAGGAGGAGATTCATCAAGCTCAACTAGACAACAGCCCTTTTTTGGTATTTCATAATGGATTATCTTATCTTTTTCTATTTCATATTCTGCAGCTACATCTAGCTTGCCTGTTTCGCTTGTTGACGCTCTTAATTTCCTTTTAATCTTCTTTATTGCTGGCTCATCTGAAATAATAGATTGACAGCTACAGAACAGTTTACTTGAATCAATTTGTTGATGGATTTCTATCCCTATTTTTACATTTAGTTTTTCGTAATCTATCATTTCTAGTATAAGAATGCACGATCTTCAATTACCTCGGCTATCTCGCCAACGTAATTATTTTGCATCTCTTTTTTTACCTTTTCCACATCTTTGATATTACTAAGAAGCCAGCCGAGCTTTGTATAGGCTGTCTCTGTAAGCATGTCTAAGCCAGAGATTACTCCGGCTGACTGCAAATCTCTTCCTGTCGAGTAAACATTAAGATTAGTCCTACCATACGGAGATTGGGAAGTCATGATTATCGGCATCTTCTTTGATAGCTTTGCAAGTTTAGCCAGTAACTCTTTATGATGCTTGGTGTATTTATCTATTGAGTTTATTGGAGCGTGGCCAAGACCAGTGCCTTCAATTATCAATCCTTTGTAATTATCATAAACGTTCAATTCTTTAGGATTGAATCCAGGGCGCATTTTTACTATTGCCACCCTCTTCTCAAAGTTTGTATTGATTTTTAGCTTACCTTCTTTGTTATAATCAGAACGAAGGAAAGTAATATCTCCATTGGGATGAACTTTTGCGATTGGGAGCACATTAATGCTGCGGAATGAATCTCTCCTACTAGTATGCATCTTCTTTGCTTTTGTTCCTTGATGGATAAAGCAGGCATCATCTTCTTCTGTTGCGTGCATGCAGATTGCAACGCCTTTAAAGTTTGTCTTAGCTATAAACTGGGCTGAGCAAATCAAGTTTAATGCTGAATCTGAGGAGGCTCTGTCAGAAGAACGCTGAGCTCCAGTCAATATTATAGGTACTGGTGGATCCTGTATCATGAAGGATAATGCGGCAGCTGTGTAAGACATAGTATCTGTGCCGTGGGTGATGATTATTCCCTTAACTCCTGATTTGATTTCTTTTTCTATCTGCTTTGTTAGGATTGACCAGTGTTCTGGCTCTAGATCTTCTGAAAACATCTGGAAAACTAGATTAGATTGGATGTTTGCAATCTTTTTTAGCTCTGGAAACATGCTTAACAATTCTGATGGAGAAAAATGAGCTGAGACCGCACCTGTCCTGTAATCTACCTTAGCTGCAACTGTTCCTCCAGTATGTAGAATTGAGATGGTCGGAAGGTTTTTAGAATGTGAAAGCTTGACAACTGCTGCTTGTTTTGCTTGTTTTGCTTTTTTAACCAATTTTATATCTTTAATTTCATCTTTCTTAATAAACATATTGTAGCCAGAAGCAAGCTTGATTACAATTCCTTCTTTTTCTAGCTCTTGAATCAGTAATCCAGAGATATTTTTATAATTTGTCGTAATCTCAAGCAGATCATACTGAGAAAATTTAGATTTTTTCATTCTAATTTAGTAATTTTATTGCAATATTAAATAACATTTATATTCTCTAAAATATATTTTCAACTTTAAGAAGATTTAAATATAAGCATGTTGGTTATAGAAAGTAATAAAATTTAAACCAAAACACATCTTTGTTGGTTTTATTGGGCGTAAAACCAGCTTGGGCGAACAGATGTATTTTGCGCGTATGTTGTGCGTGTTATTTAGATATATATTTGTTGACTAGTTTCAATTTGGGCAAATCAAAACTAATTCTAGTAGGTTAACAAGATTAACTTACATATAAGTATTATTGTAATGGAGAATATAATACAAAAAAACCTTGGGGGAACAAAAAGATGGAATTTATTATACAAAGTGCATTGCAAAACGCGAAAAACACAGGTTTTGAAGATTTGAAGGTAGGACATGCTAACATAAGAGTTGTTGGCTGTGGCGGTGGCGGCAGCAATATGGTAAGCTGGCTACACAAGAAAGGGATTACTGGAGCAACAGTAGTTGCCATGAATACAGACAAACAACACTTGGATATTTCTGATGCTGATAGAAAAATACTATTAGGAAGAGAATTAACAAGAGGACTTGGCTGCGGCGGATTCCCTGCGAAGGGAAGAGAAAGCGCAAAAGAAAGCTTGCATGAAATCAAAGAAATGCTGAAAGACACTGACATGGTTTTTGTATGCGCTGGACTTGGAGGCGGTACTGGAACTGGTGCTGCACCTGTAGTTGCACAATTAGCCAAGGAATCTGGAGCTATTGTAATTGGAACTGTAACAATGCCATTTGACATTGAGAGAGCGAGAGTTGACAAGGCAGAGTTTGGCTTGCAAGAACTAAGACAAGTTAGCGATACAGTAATCGTAATCGACAACAACAGGCTAGTCAAGATTGCAGGGAACTTGCCAGTTATGCAGGCATTCGCAGTTGCTAACGAGCTCATTGCAACAATGATCAAGGGAATAGTTGAGACAATAGCAATACCATCTTTAGTCAATCTAGACTATGCAGATGTAAAGGCTATAATGAGCAACGGGGATGTCTCAGTCATAGGTATTGGAGAAAGCGACTCTGAGCACAGAGTAGATGAGGCTACAAAGAGAGCCTTGAGCAACCCTCTACTAGAGGTAAGCTATGAAGGTGCTAGCGGAGCATTGATCCATATCGCAGGCGGAAATGACCTTACACTTGATGAAGTAAACAAGGTTGGAGAAATCATAACCAAGTCCTTGGATCCAGATGCAAATGTAATCTGGGGAGCAAGGATTAGTGAAGAGATGGCTGGAAGACTGAGAGTAATGTGCATCGTAACAGGAGTTAACTCTCCATACATACTTGGCAAAGTAGATTCAAGAAAGCCAAGCAGCCAGAGTCTAAGGATGAGTGAAGAACTCGGCATTGACCTGCTTAGATAAGGCTTTTAGAAAAAGCCTTAAGGCAAAAATATGCAAAAGTAATAATAAAAAAGGGCAGAATCTCGAAGGAAAACCCCCCTTAAGTTTAATGCCCTCGCTTTAGTCTTTGCTGGTGTCCCGTTCTGGGGCATCGGCTTCTATTTCTTTTAAGCTTTCTTTAGTAAAGAAACCTTAAGGAAAGAAAATTAAAGAACATTAA
>CAZSRE010000005.1:0-21076 GCA_964609195.1 Candidatus Woesearchaeota archaeon
ATCTTCATTTACAAATACTGAAGGGAATGAATATGAATAGATTTCAAAAATCTTTTTTGCATTCAAGTTTTCTATAATAAAGTCTACAGCAATCTTCCCAACATTACCTATACCTGGCAAACCTTCTATAAGTATAGGATTCTTTATCTTTACCTTTCCCAACCTTTTAATTTTCCATGTCATTTTTAATCTTTGCCTTCCTTCTATACTCACCATATTTGTCTTCTAGGCTATATTTTGCTGGCTTAGGATTTATTGTTGGATTAGAGCAATTAGGACATATTGATTTTAGTGTATAAGTTTTACAATTATTACATTTATTAATATAGTTGGCCATATATAAACCTTGAGGTTTTATCTATCAATCTTCTCTATGCTTCCCTGACCTTTACTTTTGATACTAGCTAGAATAAAATTACCCAGTTCATTACCTATCTTTTCACACGTCTTGTAATCTTTTGAGGTTACTACAAGCATGTATTTAGGTGCACTTATATATCTTAGTCTAGCATTATATCCTTGCTCTTTTGCTAAAATCTCAGCCTTTGCCAATGTCTCTTTTATGATTGACACACCATTTGGCTCGGCTGATGTCAGAATAATATTATAATCTATATGCACTTCTTGCTGTTTTATCTTATCTCTGGAAGTTATCAATAATTCTTTTGAAATCTCTGGTGGAATAACAAGCGTTTTTAGCACAGATTCTCCATTTAATGACACTTCCTGCAGGAAACTGTATAATAAACCATATTTGTCTAATATCTTACCAGGATTTATCTTCTTATATATCTCTTCCAAAGAAATGCTTAATTTCTTTGCGACTGATTCTATTATTTTCTCTGCTTTTTCTTCCTGCTTGAACTCTTCTATCTTTGCAAGCTTAACATTCTCTGATACACGCCTTAATGATAAGTCGATATAACCCTTTTCTTTGTTTATGTCAAGAACTTTGCAAACTATTTTTTTCCCTTCTTTGACATAGTCTCGAATGTTCCTTATTCTTCCCGGAGCAATTTCAGATATATGGATATAACCCTCTCTATCTTTATACTCAATAATATCAACGAAAATAGAATGAGGAAGTATTTTCTTAACATTACATAACAAGATTTCCCCCTCTTCAGGAAAACCTTGTTTCTTAAAGAGCATTACTCAAGTACCTCTAGTATCCTGGCCTTAATCTTGCCTTTTCCACCAGATGGATCAACTAGTATTTTTTCACAGATGAGGCATTTAATTGAAGTTGCTGGCTTGCCAAACACTATCTGCTCATTTTTACATTTAGGACAGCGAAGTTTTATGAATTTGCTATTTGGTTCTGGCATTTTATTCTCCTATAAGTTCTACTTTCTTTACTCTAAATCCGGATGATTGACCTTGTTCTTTGTTGCAAATTATGCATTTGAACTTAAGATTAGTTTTCTTACTTGACTTTGCACCATATCTTTTCCATCCGCTCATGGCTCCTTTAGACCCATAGCTGCCCAGGTTACCATATCCGCGTCCAAGGCCTCTTCCTCTTGCTCTGTTGATAGAACCATGCTTTAATGAGCCTCTTTCTCTCCCCTTTACCTGGCTAATCTTATGAGCAGTATGCTTCTTGCAGTGCTTGCAATACGTGTTTCTTGATTTTTTGATTTTCATCTTCTATGCATCAATAATCTTATTTTTTCTGTTAATGATAGACCATTTAATACAAATGGTTCTATTCTGTCCGTACCCATTCCCATCTTTCCCCATAGCTTGGACCTGACATTACCTTGAGGAAGTCTAGTTGTTGTATAAACTTGATATATACCATCGGACTGTATTTGACCACAAAGTTGCTTAAATCCATCAAATCTTTTAAAGCTACCATCCATCCCATCTATAAGTATATACTTTTCATTTGAACTATCACTTATTCTGCACGCATAATATTGTGGTTCTTCTTCTATCATTTTTGTCCTCCGATTATACGTTAAAATTTACTGCCCGCTTCTTTTCTATGAGCAGTGTAGCCACCTTCTCTGGAAGATTGGCTATATCTTCGGCCTCAAATGGGCCGTAGATGTTCATATCATCTCCAACAAACTTAGGTGTTGGATGGGTAAAGCGAACAAGCTTTGTGTTATCTTGCTGGCTAATATGGCTTTTTAACTCTTTCGGTGACTCTTCTATTACTGGAGGTTGTTTATTTAACAAGTTGTGCAATATGCCCTTCCTATACCTGTTAAACTGCTCTAATAAACTATTATAGAACATTTTCTCTTCATTTAGCATAGAGGATAATTCTACATTACCGGCCTCTGTTTTTGAAGACAGGATAGCAAGCTGTATGATCTTTCTCTCCCTGTTTTCATAAAGTTCTTTTATCAATTTCCTTACATTCTCAATTTGGATCTGTGTTTTTCCAAGTACTGAGCTGAATCCAGGGGCTTTCTTTCTTTGTATGTCTAAAATAGACTCTTTTTCTTCAAGATACTTCACTACATTTTTAAAGAAATCAGGATCTAGTTTTTGAAGTTCTGTAAAAGAACGTTCTCTTCTTAAAGCATCATATAAGCTCTCGTAGGTTATAATAGAATCCCCCATACACAAACTAAGGGATTGTGCTTTTAAAAATATTTATGTTGTTAAGTTGTATATTAATAAAGAAGCTTAAGGAGATTTTTACCATATATTCTGCCAATACTGCCCCTTTTTGAATTTCTTTCAGAAAATTTACTGATATCGTCTGTCCCTTTTCCATATATCAAAACTGGTACAGGGTCTGCTGAATGCCTCTTTAACTTACATGGTGTTGAATGATCTCCAGTAATGCAAATTATACAATTCTGCAACTTGGACAGATTCCTGAAGAATCTTTTGTCAATTAATTCAATCAATCTTTTCTTTTCTGTAGGATTGCCATCATGGCCTGGAATGTCTGTTTCTTTAATATGGATGTAGAATGAATCAAAATTGTTCCAATGCTTTCTTAATGATATGTTTGCTACATTTATGGTTTTAATTAAGCTTGCGCGAATGCTTTTGTTTATACTCTTGCTGTTGAATTTAGGCAGCTTGAAATTGACAACATGCATACCAGATAGTCTTGCCAGTCCTATCTCTAAGGGCATTCCTGCTACAGCCAGCCATCTATCTTTCTTCTTTTTTAAATTAGGCAGCTTATTGCCAGCGTCTCTTAGAAGAATATAGTTAGCAGGAAGCAAACCTTTCTTTATCCTAGTCCTATTTACTTTGTGAGACTCCAGAAATATTGCTGCCTGGTCTGTAAAGCTGTTTATTATCTTAGCAGACAATTTACTTTCTTTTGATTTATCTAGTGGATTACAAGGCTTGAGAATGTCGGAATCTATTGCTATACCAATCCTGCCTTTCCTGATATATGCTGGATCTGTATTTGAGATGTTGTCTGATAGTTTTTTGTATATGATTAGAACTCCACGATGATGGATTGTAGGAATAAACTTGAATTTAAAAGGGAGCATTATATTCTTGTTTAAAGAAGCTGCAAGGAGCTTTGCCTCTTTTGTTGATAAGCCACGACCTACTCTCCTGTCCATTATATTATTACCTTTTACTGTCGCAAAGTTTGCTCTTAATGCTAAAAAGTTACTGCCTAGCTTTTCAGATGTTCCTGCAACTTCTAATGGACCACGGCCTGTGTATTTCTTGTATGGATCGTAACCGAGGATAGCTAGAGTAGCTGTGTCTGATTCTGGTGCTATATTCTCTTTTATAGTATACATATAGCCCAGCTTGCTGTTCTTTGCAATTTTGTCCAGGTATGGAGTATTTGCAGACTCTAATGGTGTTTTGTCATTCAATTTATTTGAGGGAAGGTCTCCTAAACCATCTAACACAACCAGAATTCTCTTTTTATTCATTCAATATATTTATATGCTGGATTATATAAATTTTTCATATGTATAAACTTAAGCAGAAATATGAAGACTTCTTAGTAAGAGAGGTAATAAATCTCAGTACTGTTAAAAATGGGAATTATGGATACTACTTGCTAAGAAAGAGAAATTGGAGCACATTAGATGCTATCGAAAGGATAGCAAAAGCGTTAAGGATAAAAAGCAGCATCATTGGCCTGGCAGGAAATAAAGATAAATGGGCAATAACTGAACAGCATATTTCAATATACAAAGTTGACAAGAAAAAAGTAGAAGAATTAAAAATAAAAGATATAGACTTGAAATTTATAGGATATGGGAGAGATAAAATCAATCTAGGAAGCTTAGAGGGAAATCAATTTGATATCATTGTTAGAAACTTGGAAGATAAAAAACAATTGCATGTAGACTATGTAGAGAATTATTTTGATGAGCAAAGATTCGGATTTAACCTGAATACGCATCTTGTAGGAAAGGCTATAGTAAAGAAAGACTTCAAAAATGCCTGTGAGATACTGAACTTAAAAGTAGATGGAAATGACTATATAGGAGCGCTGAGAAAAGACAGCAGGAGAGTGCTGAGATTTTATATCCATTCTTATGAGTCTTGGCTGTGGAATAAGATAGCGGCCAGATATCTAAGTAAAAATTACAAGATAGACAAGAAGTTTAAGATAGTCGGGGAGGAATTGGTATTTGTAAAAGACCCTGGTGAGAAAGACATTGTTATTCCCATTGTGGGCTACCTTATGGACATAAAAGATGAAAAAATTAATAAGATATATGAAACAATACTGGATGACGAAGAGCTGCAGACAAATGACTTTATCATAAAGCAGATGCCTGAAATAAGCTCTGAAGGCAACCAAAGAATGCTTTTTATTAAGATCAAGGATTTCAATTATGAATATGATGCTGATGAGCTAAATAAAGGCAAATACAAGGCTAGATTGACCTTTATGCTGCCTAAAGGGGCATATGCTACAATAGTTGTTAAGAAGGTTTTCCTATAATAGAAAGCTTTTAAAGGCTTTATTCTATGGCTAACTTATGTTTAAATTCCTTAAAGAGAAGATAAAGCAAGCTGTAAACAAGATAACCCATAAGGTTGAGGCAGAAGTTCCTTCTAAAGAAGAGAGCCTTTTTCTAAAAGGCTCGCGAAAAGAGCAAAAAGAAGAGGTTGTTGAGAAACCTTCTATAGGATTCCAGAAAGACTTGGAAGTTGTAAAACAGATAGATAAGTTAGAGAAATTTGACAAGGAAATTGGCAAAAAAGAGCTGGATAAAGAAGTAATTGTTGAGAAAGTAACAGATGTTATAGAAAAAGTAGAAAAAGGAGAGAAAAAGGGATTTTTTGTAAAACTTAAAGAGAAGATAGCCACTAAAAAGATAGATGAAGCTAGATTTAATGAACTGTTCTGGGAGCTTGAACTTGCATTGCTTGAAAATAACGTGGCTGTTGAGGTGATTGATAAGATAAAAGAAGATCTGAGAAAGAATTTAGTTGATAAGCCAATAAACAGGGGAGAAGTGGATGGAATAATTGAGAAAAGCTTAAAGGAAAGTATATTTGAGTTGTTGGATATTGGTAAGATAGATGTTGTTAATCTTGTTAGAGAAAAAGGCGAGAAGCCCTTTGTAATTGTGTTCTTCGGGGTCAATGGCGTGGGCAAAACAACAACGATTGCAAAATTATCTAAATTATTTTTAGATAATAATTTTCGTGTTGTTCTTGGAGCTGCTGATACTTTTAGAAAGGGATCAATAGAACAACTAGATGAATGGGGAAAACGTCTTGGTGTTAAGGTTATTAAACAACAATATGGGGCTGATTCGGCATCAGTTTGTTTTGATACTGTTGCTTTTGCAAAAAGTCATAATCTTGATGTAGTTATTTTGGATACGGCTGGGAGACAGCATAGTAATAAAAACTTAATGGATGAGCTTAATAAAATAAACAAGGTTGTAAGGCCGGATTTTAAGATATTTGTTGCTGAGTCTATTGTTGGTAATGATGCAGTAGAGCAAAGTAAAATTTTTAATGAGAAAGTAGGAATAGATGGTATAATATTAACAAAAACTGATGTAGATGAAAAAGGAGGAGCAATAGTTTCTATTGGATATGCCTCTAGGAAACCTATACTTTACTTAGGCTGTGGTCAAAATTTAGGAGATTTAAAAATGTATAGTAAAGAAGAAATAATTAGGAAGATAGGTCTTTAGAAGTTTCATTTAAGATCTGATTTCTGGCATTGGTCAGACCAGCTTCATCAAATTGGTTACTTAATACTACTACATTAGCATAATTATAGAGTGAGTTATATACTAAATTATTTTTTAATTTATTTACCTTGCTTAATATCACTATAAATTTCATATTTTTATATAACTTTTTTAGGTAGATAATTTTTCCAGTGAGCGCTTTTAGCGCGAAATCATTAGTCGTACTAGTAATCTCATATGCTATCTTAGTATGTTTTATAATTTCAAGATTATCCAGAGTTAATGAATTATTGTATTTTGTCTGTATAACATATGCTCCCTGTGGATTGGCCTTAATTTTATTTAGTAATTTATGTAATTTTATTTCATTATGATTTACTTTATTTTTATTTCCTAAAGCGCCAAATAATGATAAGTTCCCTTTTTTAGTTTCATTAAAATCATATCTGTAGCTTAATAAATTTTTATTTTTTTTATCTAAGTAATTTTTTATCATATTAATTAAGTTTTTTAAATCTTTATACCAAAAAACCAATATCTTCTGATCCATCAAGAAGTTATATGTAGACTGGTGAAAATTAGCTGATTTGCCTTTATTACTTAGTATAGCCAAATTTATTGCATTTGGAAAATTTCTTTTTTGTTCTGATAATTGCAAAATTTTCATTCTTTGATTTTGTATTGTCGGATTTGAATTTGAACTTTCTATAACAATTTTAGGGTATCTTAAGTTTGGTATAATTATATCATATTCTCGGCCATTTTTAATGCAATGTGTTTCGAACTTTATGTTTTTTCTTTTGAGATATTTACATATAGTCTTTTCATGGTATGTTAGCGGTTGTTTTCTTGATAAGATCGCCAATTTACCAATTTCTCGATGATAATCAATACCATATTTTTCTCTTAATTTCTTTGCACCCTTTTTGCTTAGAACCTTTGCCCAATTTTCCCCATACCTTTTAAAATGAGCCTTTCTTGCATTTTTCATCAATATTTTACCCCAATCCTTACCATATTTGATTTTAAATTTTTTAATTGCTTTTTTTGCATTTAGTTTAGCCCACTCTTTTCCATATTTGTTTTCTAAACTTTCCATAGCCTTTTGCCAGATTCTTTTTTGAAAATTATTCCCATACAGTTTTTTACTTGTGTTGTAACCTCTTTTTGCTAATATTCTTTTCCATTCTTTGCCATAAATTTTCTCGATAGTTTTATGCCCTCTTTTAGCAATTACCTTTGCCCAATTTTCCCCATATCTTCTTCTTAAAACCGGATATGTTTTCCTAATAGTCTTTTGCCTTATCTCTAGTAGCGTTCTAGATTCTAAGATTTTTGGTAAAGGTCTTTTCAAAATAGAACAGATTTTGCAGATTAGATCTTTTGGAATATATCTTATTCTTGTATTGCAATACCCATTGTATGTCCCATATTTCACTTTTAAAAACTTTATTGCGTTCTTTCTATCAATTAATTTTTTATTAAATTCTTTAAATAATATTTTTTGTTCTTTTTTATTTATTTTTACTCTAATTTCTTCCATATGCAATATAATCAATCTTTCTTTATAAGTTCTGTGTGCCCGTTTGTCAGGTTGTCATTTGTCTAGCGTCTGGAATATATAGTTTGAAAAGCATATTGACTAAGGCTGATGTGGATGAGAAGGGAGGAGCTGCTGTAAGCATCAGCTACGTGGTTAAAAAGCCCATACTATATCTCGGGACAGGGCAGAAATATGAAGATATAAGGGAATTTGACAAAAAAGACGTTCTAAGGACATTAGGGTTAGATTTTTAAGTTTTTTGGATATATAAGAAGTATGGCAGTAGCTAAATATGTACCATCTTATCATCGTAAAGAACTATCAGAGAAGAGCCAAGAATATAAGGTAAACGAGATAAGACTTGGAAAGAGCATGGAAGACCATAGGATGAGGTTGGCTAATCTTATTGCAGAAAATAATTACTTATGGCAATTTACAACAGACTTTGTTAACCATGGAACAGTATGGAAAAATTGGAGAGAGATGGATAAAGATGAGTTTGTGTATCTTCCTAGACTGATTTTCTATAGAGACAATGAAGAGAATAAGGTAACTTTATTTTTTGCAAACCTAGAAAAAAATCTAGACGCAAAATTAAATAAAGGTAATAAAGGCGAGCTTAACACCTTACTTTCTCATATCTTTGATACAAGGAATGAACTTGCTATCTCAAATAAATTTTTCGTACCTTATATACTAAAATTTAAGGGATTTTGCGGTAGAAAATATGAGACTATATATGATGATTTGAAACAAGAGGGAAATATAGCTTTACTAAATGCTGCACATGTATTTGACCATAAGAGGGGTAATAAGTTCATAACAATTGCTAAAGAATATATTGATCAAGCCGTAGAGAGAACTTTAATAGATAAAGGAATCATACATATCCCTGTAGGAGTGCATGAGAAGATATCAAAGCTAGAAAAATTAGTAGAGCAATCTAAAAATGGTGATGAAAAAACACTAAAAAAAATCTCAAAAAAATTGGGAATATCTGTTGAAGAGGCTATCGGCTTATTAAATGTGGCAAAGCTTAAAAAAGTAGTTTCTCTTAGCTCCATTAAAAAAAACTATAATGGAGATGAGACTAGAGAACTAGGAGATTTAATTGCTGATCCAAGAGGCACTGATTTTATATATGATATAATTTTGAGAGAAAGAGTTGCTCCATTAATAGAAAAACTGAGAAACAATTTTGATGAAAGAGATTGTAACATTCTCATAAGAAAAATGAATGGAGAAACTTTGAAATCTATTGGAGATGATTATGGGCTTTCAAGAGAGAGAATAAGACAGATAATAAATGAAGACAAAGAATACTTAAAAATGAAATTTAATTGATTTTCTTTATTACTGCAAATGTTACGTCATCCTGGAACTTCTTGTTTGGCATGTAATCTTTAACATCTCTTAACACATTATCTTTAATCTCTTTTGCTGATCTTTCTTTATGTTTTTTAACTATTTCCTCTAAACCTTTGATACCCAGTTCCTCTCCCTTTCCATTCTTCACCTCATATAATCCGTCTGTGTAAATAAAAAGACTATCTCCAGGCCTGATTCTTGCCACACCATGATTATACTTAGCATTTTCTATCTGGCCCAGCAATATGCCTCCTTCATCAAGACTTTCTACATAATCTTTATGAATCAAAAATGGAGGTGGATGGCCAGCCCCTACGTAACTAATTGCACCATTAGGGGTTAATGTTGCATAGAAAAGAGTCATGTACTCGCTTGTAATCTCTGTCTTGTATAGGGTGTTGTTTATTGTCTTCATCAATCTTGCTGCTCTCAAATCATGAGCTGTTAATGCTTCTAGCGCTATATGCGTTGATTGTGCCACTATTGAGGCTGAGATCCCTTTCCCTCTTGCATCTCCTATAGCTATAGCAGTACTGCCATCGTCCATAGGCTTAAATCTTAGATAATCTCCTCTCACTACTTGGGCTGGTCTAACGTACCATGCAGCTTCATAATTACCTTTCAACGCGGAAAGATCATTCTCTCTTGGAAGCAAAGAACGCTCCATTTTCCTTGCAAGATTATTTATCTCTTCAACTTCTTTCTTCTTTATTGAAGCATCTAAAGCTATCCTCATTAATTGCAATGCTGGCCGAGCTTTACGAATATCATCCACTTCAATGGCCATTATTGTTTTTGGAGAAATTAATAATGCCAGAGAATTTTCAGAACCTATCGAAGACTCTATCTTTTCATCATAACCAGGATGATGATTGTTAGTCAGTGTAAATCCCTGAGTTAACAGCTCTTGGACTGGCTGGTAGGTAATGTCTATTTTAAACCCAGGTTTTAATCTTTTTCTTCCGCCTTTTTGTTCGCGCAGAATAATGTGCTTTTTCTTGATTTCCCATATCCTGGCGCCAATGATTCCCAGGTCTTTTCCATAGTTAAAGACCATTTCTGATGCTATAGACTCATCTATGCCTGAGCCTTTTCCTAGCTTCTTTATCTTATGCTGGATAGAATCCAGGATAGTTTCTAATGGTTTAGAAGATGACATTTTAAGAACCTCATTTGCTTAATATTACTGTTTATAAAGATTGTGTTTTGCTAAGCTTTATAAATCTATTTTAGAGCTAGATAAACATGGTTTTAGAGAAACTTGGAGAGTCATTGAAGGAAACGCTGAGAAAGATAGCCAGAAGCATGTTTGTAGATGAAAAGTTGATAGACGAGCTTGTTAAAGACATTCAAAAGGCGTTATTGCAGGCTGATGTTAATGTTGAACTAGTCTTTAATTTAACTAAAGAAATCAAAAAGAGAGCACTGGAAGAAAAAGATGTTAAAGGCATCAACCAAAGAGAGAAGATTGTTAAAATCGTTTATGAAGAACTAGTTAAATTCTTGGGTGAAGAGAAAGCAGAGATCAAGATTGCGAGAAAGCCTGTGAAGATAATGATGGTGGGATTGTTTGGCTCTGGAAAGACGACTACTACTGGAAAGCTGGCTAAGTGGTTTACAAAAAGAGGATATAAGATTGCGTTACTTGGATTAGATGTTCATCGTCCAGCTGCTATTGACCAGATAGAGCAGATAGCTAAGCAAATAAATGTAAAATGCTTTACAGATAGAAAGCAGAAGAATCCTGTCAAGATTTATGAGGAATATGAGGATGAGCTAAAGAAGTTTGATGTTGTAATCATTGATACAGCTGGAAGAGATGCTCTAAGCAAAGATTTGATTGAGGAAATTGAAGCTCTGAATAAAAGAATCAAGCCTGAGGAAAATTTGCTTGTTATATCTGCAGATATTGGTCAGGCTGCTAGAAGTCAGGCAGAGCAGTTTCATAAAAGCTGTAAGATAACTGGGGTAATAGCTACTAAACTAGATGGAACTGCTAAGGCTGGAGGAGCATTATCTGCTTGTTCTGTAACTAAAGCTCCTATAAAATTCATAGGTGTAGGTGAGAAACTTGATGATCTGGAAGAATTTAATCCAAAAGGATTTGTTTCTAGATTACTTGGAATGGGAGACTTGGAAGCATTATTAGAAAAAGCTAAGGAAGCTATAACTGAGGAGCAAGCTGAGGATTTGGGAAAGAAGTTTTTGAAAGGCGAGTTTAATTTTATTGACTTGTATGAACAGATGCAAGCTCTTAACAAAATGGGGAGCCTTGGCAAGATTATGGAGATGGTTCCTGGAATGGGGCAATTGAAGATGCCTAAAGAAGCTTTACAGGTGCAGGAAGAGAAACTGAAAAAATGGAGGCATATTCTTGATTCTATGACAAAAGAAGAATTAGAAGATCCTGAGTTGTTAGATAACAGTAGAATGGATAGAATAGCGAATGGAGCTGGTCTACCTGTAAAGGATGTTAGAGAGTTGCTTAAACAATATAGGCAGAGCAAGAAAATCATGAAGATGATGGGTGGAAGCCAGGACCCTAAGAAGCTGATGAAGAAACTTGGGAACAAGTTTAAAGGTAAACCTTTTTAAGAAAAATGTTTAATCCAAAAAATAAGATCATAGCAAGGGGGGCTGAAGCTGTATTATATGTTGAAGATGGAAAGCTAATAAAAGAAAGAATTAGCAAAGGATATAGGGTAAAAGAGCTAGATAATAAATTAAGAAAGATAAGGACAAAAAGTGAGGCTAAACTTCTTGAGAGAGCTAAAGATGCAAATGTTCCTAGAGTGTTTCAAGTATCTGATAAGGATATGAAGATATCTATGGAGTATATTGATGGAGAGCTTGTTAAGAATATAATTGATGAGCTAAGCGATAATAATCTTAGGCTATTATGCATGGATATAGGGAAACAAATAGCTAATCTACATTCTGTTAGTGTTGTCCATGGAGATTTAACCACATCAAATATGATACTTAGGGGCAATGAAATTTATCTTATTGATTTAGGATTAGGATTTGTATCTGATAGAACTGAGGACAGGGCTGTTGACTTAAGATTATTGAGACAGGCATTGGAGAGCAAGCATTATAGGATAGGAAAAGAAGCATTTGAGTACATATTGCAGGGATATTCTGAAAATTATAAAAATGCTGAGGAAGTTATCACGAGGTTAAAAGATAAGGTCGAGAAGAGGGGAAGATATAAGAGAAAGACTAAAGCTTAAGTTTTTAAACTTGGTTAGGGCTAGATGGAGGCAGCTATAAGGGAAAGAATAAAGTTAAATTTAAAAGGGAAGCAATTTATTGATATCATATGGTTAAAAAAGAGCAAATAGAGGCAGTTCATTTCAAGGCTGATAATAAGGCAAGAATAAATTTGCACCTATTAGGGATTGCATTTACAGTGTTTACTCTTATTGTTACGTTAAAGCCAGAGCTATTTAGGGACTATGTTCTACTTGGGTTGCAATTAGCATTGTCAATTCCACTTTTTATAACATCTACCTTGTGTAGAACAAATCAATTTAGCATAGAGAACAATAAATATTGGAATAAACTTGCTTATATCACATTTTTACTTGCTTATAGTATGTTGGTTAATGTACTTGGAATTTTCCTAGCACTATTTGTTTCTCTTGGTGTAAGCATGTTGTTTTTTGTAGTGAATATTCTGTTAGCTGTGCTATATTCATATTTTGGAGTTAGATATAATAGAGCTGAACTAAAGTCTAGATTATATAAGGATATTTCATTTATTGTAATATTAATATTATTTGGTATAATTCCATCTTTAAATCTATAGATTCAGTTATTTCTTTGCTATTTTCCACATTTCTTCAAAGTATTTTCTATAAGATTCAGTGATTTGTTTATCTTTAATCCTGATGCCTGCTGGAGTAGGAGACATAACTATGAGTATTGTGATATCTTTATATATGTTTATAGTAGAGGGGGTGCCATATTGAAGGTATCTTGGTAGTGTATACGGAAACATTGCCATCTTTTTAAGAGCTTTTCTTCTTGCTTCGCTAAATATTATCCTTTGTATTATCCCTTTTTGTGATCTTTCCCTATGAATCTTCTCAAAAAATAATTTTGTTGTTGGGTTTGCTGAGGGAGTATCGCCGCCACCTATTACAAGAAATTCATCGCCTTTGTTTAAGGATTTTATCATATCTTTGAAGATTGATTCAACGCCCTTGTATCCTTTGAAGAGTTCGACTTCTGTTTCTTTAATATGCTCTTTAAACTTAGCTTCCAACTCTGGCATAATAGACATTAGCTCTTTTTTGTTGGTTTCAAGCTCCTGTTCTTTATCATCTAGGTAATCTTTTAATCTGTTCGGATTAACAGCCTTAAAATATTTGATATTATCTTCTTTGTAAGTTGTTACTAAACCTTTTTCTATTAGTTTGTCTAATAGTTCATATGTTTTTGAACTAGCCACTTTTGATTTACTAGTGATTGGGCCAACAGTTGATGCTCCTGTATCTATTAGCGCTAGATATACCTTTATCTCGGAATTGGTTAAACCTATTTTTTCTAGCAGACTATAATCCATGCTTATTAACATGTTTAGAAGGGATTTAAGGCTTTCTATTTAACCCCCTCCAGGGGGGGATAATATTTAAATATGTATTTTATAGGATATATATTGTAATCGGAATGATTATAGGGGAAACAAAAATGACAAATGACAAAGATAACATATGCCTGACAGCTTCAGAATTGGAAGTTGATATAGTGGAATTCCTAGATAGAATGGATAAGGGAGATGAATCTGCCTTGAATGACTTGGTTGCTAAGATCTATTTAAAGGCTATAGAGAAAGGAGAATTTCCAAGTAAACTTACTGATATTTTGATAAAGTACTGCGAAAAGAACTCTAGCTTTTTGCCATATCTTACAACTTCTATAGAAAGCGGCAACAAATATTTGGCTGATAAGCTATATGAAGCTGGAATAATTTATTGGGGTAAACTAGATGATGAACACGCTATGGATACCTTAACAAGTGCATATAAATATAGTGACCTCGGAGGTAGAAAATGACAAAACAAACACAGATAGATAAGGAACCAACATTGGAAGAAAGACTAAGAGAGCATTTTCCAAAGGCTAAAAAATCAAACATACCTGAATTTGATTGTTTAGTTATACCCATGTCGAAAATGGATTTAGTTACAGGTAAAGTTTTCACTTTACTTAAAACCATTAAAGAATATGAAGAAGAAAAAGGTTATACTCTAGTCAGATTAAACAAATCTGATGACTCTTATATGTTAACTTATGAAAAGGATACATCAAGACATAGTATAACTGTAGACGGCATGTTTCCTGATCAAGTAAACATCTACTATTTAGAAAGGAGGTTAAAATGACAAATAAAAACCTTGAACAAAAAATAAAGAGTAGCAATAAATATGGACCTACAACTCCAGAAGAAGTAGATGAACGTAAAGAGCATCCTGAGTTATATCGGGAGCCTAGTGTATATCATGGACCTACAACTCCAGAAGAAGTAGACGAAAGAAAGAGCTATCCAGACTTATATCGTAGACCGTATCGACGCTATGGGCATACAGACTCATGTCCTGACAATGATTAGTGGCATTGCCACCATTATAAGGAGCAATTAAAAGAAATAAATCTTATGATATATAATATTTACTGCATAAAAAAAGATAGACTTATAAATTCTTAAAAGGCTGATTTATACGATAGTCCCGTCGTCTAGCGGCCAAGGATACGAGCCTTTGGAGCTTGTGACGCAGGTTCAAATCCTGCCGGGACTATCTAATCTTTTAAAAAAGCTTAATCAAAAGAACCTTTTAGAAAAAGCTTCACTAAAGAAGAAGGAGGTATCGGAACCTTGGTTCTGATTATACATAATTTTATAAACTTATTTAGCTTATTATATGCTGGTGAGGCCACTATGAAAGAAGAAAAAATTGGAGTAGTATTTAGCTATTATAGCAACATAGGGGTTGCGGCTGTAATGCTAGAAAAGCCTTTGAAAGTTGGAGATAAGATAAGAATTAAAGGAACCACAACTGATGTAGTGCAGCAAGTAACTAGCATGCAGATTGAGCATACGCCTGTAAAAGAAGCTAAGAAGGGAATAGAGATTGGATTGAAGGTTGCTGATAAAGTCAGGCAGAATGATATTGTTTATAGAATAGTATAACAACCCTTTAGAAAAGCGTTGACGGAAACTTAGAAAAGCGTTGGCGAAAAAGGGAAAAGTTCAATCAAAAGCAAGATTTATAAAGGGGCAATTTAAGCTTAGTGCTAGGATAAGTCAGTTTAGGCTTGCTTATGCCAGTACCTAACTGATTTCTTCGTATATTAAAATGGCAAGAATGCATTCAAGAAGGAAAGGGAAGAGTGGCAGTAAAAAACCACTTAAGACTAAAAAAGTAACTTGGCTTAGACACCAACCAAGCGAGATAGAGAGTTTAGTAGTTAAGATTGCCAAGACTGGAAAAAGCCCTAGCCAAATAGGATTAGAACTAAGAGATTCTTATGGTATTCCTCTTGTAAGACAATATACAAACAGAAAAATAACAAAAATATTAGAAGATAATGGCATTAAGGCTAAGATACCGGAAGACATGGCTGCTTTGATAAAGAAGGAGATTAATATTCTAAGGCATTTAGAGAAGAACAGGAAAGATATGCCTACCAGAAGAGGATTATTGCTTACAGAGAGCAAGATAAAAAGGCTAACAAAATATTATAAAAGAATAGGCAAACTGCCTGCTGATTGGACATATAGCAGAGAAAACATTAAATTGCTTCTAGAGTAAGCTTTTTTCTAAAAAGCTTAAGCAAAACTTAAGCAAAAAGAAACTTTTAAGAAAAGTTTAATCAAAAATAAATCAAAAATAAAAATTTTGATAAGCTATATAAGCTAGTAGGTCATATACTCTAGTTGATAAAATGGATGGATATAAAGATTTCAAAAATTCTTTTAAACATGCAGTAGACGAAGTTAGGAAACTGGATCTGGACAAGCCATTCAAGATAATCGGCAACTATGATTCTGACGGATTGAGTGCTGCATCTATACTTGTAAAAGCATTAAAACGAGAGAAAATCAAGTTTTCCTTGAGTATCATAAGACAATTAAATAAGGATATAATAAATGAGCTGTCTAAAGAGAATTATCCATATTACATATTCTCTGATTTAGGAAGCAGTTCTATACAGGCTCTTGAAGAAGCACTGTACGATAGATTTGTTCTCATACTCGACCATCATAAACCAGAGAAGAATGAGACTAAGTTTATTCAAGTAAACCCGCATATATATGGGGTTGATGGAAGCAAGGACATATCTGCATCTGGTGTTGCTTATTTATTTGCAAAAAATCTGAATGTTGCAAACATAGACTTGGCGTATATTGCTTTGATTGGAGCTATCGGAGATGTGCAGGAAAATAGGGGATTCAATGAGCTTAATCATGAGATACTTGAAGATGCTATTGAATCTGGGAAAATAGAAGTTAAGCAAGGACTGAGGTTTTTCGGTATGCAGACAAAACCATTGCATAAGGTGCTTGAATATAGTACTGATCCATACATTCCAGGAGTTACAGGCAATGAGCAGGGGGCGTTCCAGTTTCTTAATGAACTTGATATAGAACCTAAGACAGGAAACAAATGGAAGAAGCTCATACATCTTGAGCATGATGATCTTAAAAAACTGGTTACTGGCATTGTATTAAGGAGGATAGGTGGATTTGAGAAGAACCCAGGGGATGTTCTTGGGCCAATTTACTTGTTGAAAGATGAGGATGATGAGAGTCCAACGCGAGATGCCAAGGAATTTTCCACTTTACTGAATGCTTGCGGCAGATTAAACAAGCCTAGCTTAGGAATTGGAGCATGTCTTGGAAATAAAAATGTCAGGGAAAAAGCAATTGAGTTACTAGGGCAGTATAGGAGGCAGATTATTGATTCACTGAATTGGCTGTACAAAAATAGAGAAAAATGTTGCATAGAAAAAGAAGGATTTGTAATAATAAATGCAGGAGAGAACATTAATGATGCATTAATCGGAACGATATCTTCGATATTATCAAGAAGCAACTTGTATAAGGAAGGAACTGTTATTATCGGAATGGCCAGGACTATAGATGATAGAACAAAGGTTAGCATAAGAAGAACAGGATTAAGGAACAATGAAGATATCAATTTACTTGAAATAATCAAGGCAGCTGCCGGTAAAGTAGGTGGAGAATTTGGGGGACATGCGTATAGTGCTGCAGGAGCTATAATTAACATTGATAGAGAGGAAGAATTCATTAAAGAAGCAATAGAGTCTTTAGAGACTATAAACGTCAAAAATAGTTAATCAAAAGCTTTATAAATAAGCCTTTTACAACCCTTTAGAACAACCTTTTAGGAAAACGTTGACGAAAAGAGCTTTCTTAGGAAGAAACCTCGGAAAGAAGCGTTGGCGGAAAACATTGAGGGAAAAGGGGTTTCTTATGGGAAGGAAATAATGGCAAAAGTAACTCAAAAGAAAGTAACAAGCAAGAAGAAGCTGTGGATACCAGTTTATGGCAGTAATAACTTTGAGGGTTTATTCTTGGGAGAGTCATTAGGAGAAAAGCCTGCTGACCTGATGAACCGGGTTATCGAAGCTAATCTTGGCGAAATATTGAAGGATATGAAGAGACAAAATGTCAAGCTATATTTCAAGGTTAATGATATCAAAGAGGGAAGGGTTATAGCTGATATAGTGAGGTATAACATCATGTCAACCTATTTAAGAAGATCTGCTGCCAAACTGAAGAACAAGATGAATGATAGTTTTACATGTAAGACAAAAGATGGAATAGATGTACAGCTTAAGCCTTTATTGCTGACTAAATCCAGCACTCAAAAAGCAGTGTTGAGCGTTATCAGAAAGAAAGTAAGGCAATTATTGATTGCAGACGTTGCAACTGTCGGTTATTATGAGCTTGTTGATGCGATTGTTAATTATAGACTACAGAAGGCTTTGAGAGATAGGGTAAAGAAAATATATCCGTTATCTGTCTGCGAGATCAGGATGATGGAAAGACTAACTCCATTAGTCCATTCTTAATATCTAAAATTCGAATATGACGGAACGATTAAATTAGTTTTTATTTAGGACTATGTTATATACCATTAGTGGAAATATAATTAATAATGGCCATGTTAAAAATATCAAAATGTTTAGATGATTAAGTATGGTTAGTTTTTCTAAATAAGGAACTGTATAAATCCAGTCGTAAGAGAAGAGATTTGGTATTTCCCAGATTATAATATTGACTAATGTTGTGATTATAATTGCTGCACGATATGATTTGATATGGGAATTAATTGTCTGGAAAGCTTCTCTTGCAAACATACTGCCAAATGGATAGACTATAAGCAATAATAGCATCTCACCTGGTATAGATGTTATTGGTGGATATATCCACCAACCAAGAATATATCTTCCTACAATCTCTACAGCGCAACCATAGAAGAATAATACGAGATAAAGAGAAATAAATTTCTTTTTATCTTTTAATAGTAGTTGAAATGTTGTTTCCTTCTTTTTTAGTGAAGCTAGATAGTCAAATACTAACCAGCCACCAATAGCTATAAGAAACATAAAATTATTAACTCCTGAGAAGCCTAATATTATAGATGTTAGGAAAGTTAATGAGCCAATATAAAAGACTATTTTATGAATACTCTTTTTGTCCATATAATTACTTTACAGAATTACTTATTTAAATTTAACTAAAAGAAAGCTTAATAAAGTCGTTTTCTAGCTGTTTTGTTTAGGCCTTCGTAGCTTAACGGCGGAGCTCCGGTTTTGTAAACCGGTGGTTGGGGGTTCAAATGTTTTAGAGGAATCTAAAAACTGAAAGTCCCTCCGAAGGCTTATGGGCCTGTAGTCTAGAATCCAGAAAGGATGGACAATGGTTATGACACCGCTTTGACGTAGCGGACTAAGATAGGAGACCTATTTTAGGCTAAAAGGTCGCAGGTTCGAATCCTGCCGGGCCCATATAAACTTTTGGTATATTACCTCTCTTTCCGAACCGTAGGCAAGGTTCTAACTATAGTAATTAATAATCTTACTCTTCTTCTAAGCCTTCATTTAGTTGTGATTCACTTTCTTTAAGAAATCTCATTATATAATTTGCAGTTTCAGAGATATTTTCCTGAACTAATTTATTAGGTACTCTTATAGTAACATAACCTTTCTTAAATGAATGATACGTTCTTTTTAGGTCTGCAAGAGCTTGTTTCTTGTTTTGGTGTTGTTTTCCATCAACCTCAATATTAACCTTGTGATTTGGAATAGCAATATCTATGTGCTTGAATCCGTCCCAAAACTCTAGTTTAGCATCGAACCCATTCTTAATAAGTATTTCATAGAGTTTCTGTGCTTCTTTTGTTGATTTTTTCTTTCTCTTTTCATGTTTGTTTTTTAGGTTAGTATAATCTTCTTGGCAGTCTCTGCATAGGATTTTTCCATAATTTTTAATTGAGTAACTATATTCTCTAGCAGAAACAAAGCCTTGACAACTTGAACAGCCCATATTAAATCATAAAAGACCATTGTTTTTAATTATTTCTATTCTTCTCTGCTTCTTTAATCAAGCAATAATCCTAGCAAGATTTATATAGCAATTCTCTATATTATATTATGCTTTAAATCATTATAAAAGCTTTTAAAATGCTTTTTAACCTTTTAAAGCTATTTAAGGAGTATTAAAGGTAGATATAATTGATACCTGAACAAAAAGAGCTGATTGAGTATATAAGAAGAAATGAACCTGTTAATTATAGCTTGATTGCTAAATTCTATGATATTAACAATGCAACTGTATCAGATTTAGTCGATGCACTGGTAAAAAAGAAGCTTGTTGTTGTAAAGATAATCGGTGCGAATAAAATTGTTATGATAAAAAAAGAGGGAAAAAATGCATAAAGGCCAGGTTACAGCATTCATAATACTGGGAATACTGATTGTTGCTGTAGTCGGAGCTGCATTCTATTTCAGAAACCAGCTGATAAGATCTAGTTTCCAGAGTGACAGGGAAAGAGCTGCAATAGTTCCAGACCAAATAAGGCCTGTAAAATTGTATATAGACCATTGCTTAGAAACTGTTTCAAACGAGGCAGTTGACTTGGCAGGATTCCAGGGGGGATATATAGAACTGCCAGATGACAATTTGCCGAGCACTTCGGCAAACCCATTCTCGAACAAACTAAAATTGAGCAAAGGAAGCAGTGCAAGCGTAGCCTACTGGAGCTACAAGACAGCGAATGGGGTTAGAGTAACTGATATACCAGAACAAGAAAACATTGAGGGAAGCATTTCCAGCTACATAATGGTCAATCTGAATGATTGCCTGAATGATCTAGACAGTTTTGAAGATCAAGGATACAATATCACCAGGAATGGAATAGGCAATGTTGACGTCAGGATGCTTGATAACAATGTAGAGGTTATTGCTGAGCAGCCTATAATTGTAAGCTATAAGGATATAGACTTTACAATAAACAAACACTATGTTGATGTGCAAAAGCCTTTGGGAAGATTTTATGATCTTGCCAAGCAGTTAGCTGGTAATGAAGAGAATACTTATTTCTTAGAAGAGAAGACAATTGACATGCTTGTTGTGCATGATGAGCTTCCGTATTCGGATACAGACTTTAGCTGCAGCCCAAGAGTATGGAGTAAGAGCCAGGTTGAGAGAGATCTTAAGGATATTATCCAAGACAACATAATAGCATTAAGAGTAAGGGACAGCAATTATCAATTGGCAGATGATGCAAATGGCTATTTTGAGATTGAGGGACTAGATGGGAGATATCAGGATGCAAGCATAAGATTCAGATACTCTAAAGACTGGCCAACACAACTAGAGATTGAACCAAGCGAAGGTGAATTGTTGAAAGGACAGAATCTCAACCAAGATACTGGAAATGACCTTGAAGGGTTCTTGACAAGCTTATTCTGCATTAATGATTATCATTTTGTTTATGACATAAAATATCCTGTG
>CAZSRE010000005.1:21086-30082 GCA_964609195.1 Candidatus Woesearchaeota archaeon
CTCATTAGCAAAAATTTGGTTTTTAGTTGAGACTAAAACGAAGAAAAAAAACAATCCGGTTGTAATTGATAATAATCAGCCGAGAGAAAACCTGCTTGGTGAGGAAGAGGTGATTAAGACAGATGAGATCTGCAGCATAAGAAATGGAGGGGAGATAACCATAGATACTGTAACAGAAAGACCAGATGGAAGCTTGATTCCTTTGGATAATGTAGATGTCAGCTATAAATGCATCACAACAACATGTAATATCGGCACAAGCGATAGGGCTGGAAAGATACAAGCTGAATTCCCTGGATGTGTTAACGGAGTTGCCATAGGAAAGAAAGATGGATATGGCACTGGAAAGACTGTGTTCTCCAGCACACAAGATATTGAGACTAGCTTATTGCTAAAGCCTGTGTATACTAAGAAACTTGATATCAGGTTGATTGATAGGAATACTGGACAGGAAAGACAGCCATTTGAATCAGAGCAGATTGTGTTTGAGTTTACCAGCCCAGATTACAGCACTAGCGCTGTCTGGCCAGACAACAAAGAGATAAAATTAATGCCTGGCAGCTACAGCGTTAACTCTTATGTCATAGGCAGCAGCACCTGGGATATACAGATAGCTAGCAGAGAGGTAGAGAGCTGTGTTGAGGTTCCAAATGGATTATTAGGAATATTTGGAAGCAAGAAAGAAGAATGCAGGCAGGTAGATGTGCCAGGAACAACGTTAGAGAGCGCAATAAAAGGCGGGGCAAACTTCCATGTAGATATTGGACATGCTGAGCTAGCATTTTCTAATAATATTGTATTGTATACTATTGTAGAGAATATTCCTGGGACTTATGACGGGCTTGCACAGGTATATGAGAATATAGAAACTAATTCACAGAATCCAAGATTCAGATATCCGAGGTTTGAATAATGAAAAAGAAGATAGCCATGCTGATTATTGTAATCTTGCTAATTAGCAATATCTATATTCCTGTAGCTTATGCGCAAGATCAGCAGATTAGAGATCCTAGAGAATTGTATAATCTAGGAGAAGCAATAGCTATCAATGTTAAATCATATGAGCCAGCTGTGCTAACCTCTAACATGCTGGATGATGTAGCATCTACTCCAGTTTATGCTTTCTTAGAAGGCTATACTCTAGGAAGCTTTTTGGGTGATAAAAGGCCTGCAATTGAGCCTTTGTATGGAGATCCTGCTATTCGAAGTATCAGCGTAAGAGTTGTGAATACCAGCAGGTTTGTAAGAGGAGTAAGGTATATCAGGCCAGGTAATAGACAGATAAGCCTTAGCGACCTTGGTACTTTGGCTATTGATGTAGGCAGACAAACGAAAGAAAGCGAGTTGCCTGGCAATGAAGACTTTACCTTGTTTGGGGATACAGGCGGGATAAACATAGACCTGATGGCAAGAATTGAATTCTATACAGAAAGACTGGTTGATTTTGGGGAAGAAAGCTTGCTGCTAAAAGAAAACAAGAATGAGAATGACTGGCGAAGCCTGCAATTAGATGATTATTCTTTCTGGGGAAGAAGAGGCTATATCAGGCCTGGAAAGATAACTGGAGATTCTGCAACATTTGACCTGTATGATGGGAGTTTAAGACCAATAATAAGAGGTAAGACACTGAGAGTTGGAGAAACTTCCCAGCCATTCATAATAGGAGATTATGGAAGAGAGCTATTAGAAAATAGATATAGAGTCAGGTTAGATGGTGTTGTTGAGCCTGGAGTCAGGACAGCTAAAGTAAAACTTACCATTGATGGAGAAACTATAGGCTATAAGATACTTAAACAAGGACAGATATTATATCCAGGATCACAATGGACTGTCAAGTCAATTGAACGAGAGACTGTAAATGGGAGAACTGTTGAAAGATTAATCTTAAGGAATAGGAATGGAGAAGAGTCTGAGGTAAAAAGAGAATATGCTGGACAGGTAATTGCAACAGGAGAAGACCCCTGCAGCAGCCTTATTGATGATACTTATTGCAAGGCTATCGCAGAGCTAGCTAAGGTAGAGACGTATAAAGACATATCTGATGAGGACAATATTCCATATAATATTAAATCAAGTTATTTCATAGCAAAAAGTTACGAAAGCATTTCAGATACACAAGCAAACAATCCTAGAATTGCTGCAGATGCAAGACAGAAAGCAATTGAATACTATAAGAAAGTTAGCGATTATAACAAGAACATTAAAGATGAAAAATTGATGTTTAATAATGTTGATGTTGACAGGAGATTAGATGAGCTTGCCAAGAAAACAGCTGGAAACATCTTAGGAGGAGAGGCTGTAATAGTAGAAGGCAATGCAGAACTTTACGAGAGAAACATCCAGCTAAGCCTGATAAGCATAGATACTGGACAGGATGTCACGAGCCAGAAGCCAATTGCAGTCTTGGAGATTAATGGAGGGCTGAATACTGGAACCTTGGAGGAAGGAGGCCTTCTTACCAATGTTGAAGAAACTGATTACAAGGGCAGATATAAATGGTTATTGACTGATGTGTTTGATGATAGGATAAGAGTTACTAAAAGCTATACTGGAGCTGCTGCTACAGTGCCTGGCACAGGTTATGGACCTGGTGTTGACAAGAACAATAAACTATCCCGGTATGAACCTGTCATAAGCAATGTCGCGCAAAAATATAATGTTGATCCTAATTTGATAAAAGCAGTGATATGGCGGGAGTCTGACAAAGATTCTAATGGGATACCGATGGTTGATTCATACAGAAAAGAGCCTAATGGAAAAGAATCTTTTGGATTAATGCAGGTGTTGTGTAGTGATAAACCGGGTGTTACCTTGACAGCTGAAAGTTTGGGATTTACTGGTAATTGCGAAAATCTATACCAGCCAGAATTAGGGATAGAATATGGAACAAAATATCTTAAACAACAATTAGACAGATTTGGAGATTATCAGTTAGCACTTGCTGCTTATAATGGCGGTCCAGGTCAAGTGTCTAACCATTGTGGGACTACCTATAGTACATGTTCTGACTGGGACGATGCAAGGGTTCCGGTTTATGTAATTGCTGTAAGCGGTTACAAGTCTGAATTTGACAGTGCTGTCGGAATCATAGCTGGAGGATTAGAAACTAGGGAAATAGTAACTGGAAGAACTGAGATATTGGACCTTTCACATAGTGTTAAATTAGTAAGAGTAGACTTGAAGAAATATGCATTGTTTACAATAATACCAGGAACAGGCGCTCCATTGTACAGCGAGTCTACATTTAGCGTGCACATTCCAATAGAGAAAAGGGCTATAGAACTAACACCTAAGAGAATAGACAAAGAACTGAATAAAACCAAGGAGAGATTAGAGAAGCTTGACAGTACAATAGCTAGCCTTGAAGATTTGGTTAAGAAATGGAAGGCACTATGCCTGATAACATTCGCATACCTTACCTTGAAGAACTCATTCTTCTCTGGGTTATCCAGGAGCAAGGCAAGAGAGCAGGTAATGAAGGAAGACCAAGTTACAGTAGATGGTAAAACCTATAATGGATGGAATGCATATTGTGCAAGCTCTGAAGCCAAAAATTATGGTGGATTTGATCATTGCATAAATGAAAACTCTGCAAGGATAACTGATGATATTAACAATGCAGAGACAAATATAGCAAAAGTAAATCAAGAGTTAAGCAGCATTAAAGATATAACCAAAACGACTGATCAGGCTGCTTTGGCAAGCAAGAATGGCATGACTCAGGAGCAAGTTGGAACCTTAGTTAAATACAACAAGCTGAGTGCTGAAGAAGCTAGAAGACTGACTTATTTGAAAGCTTCTGGAAAAACTGAGGAGTATAATAAACAACTAGCACAATTGAAGATAGATGCGGATAGATTTATAGCGTATGAAAATGTTGCAAACAGCAAGATAGGGCAATATAATGGATTATTAGATCCTGATAAGAGAAAGTGGGAACAGCTTGTATCTACATTAGATCAGGGAGTTATTAAAGGATCTATTGAGAAACAAGAGCTTATTCCATTCTTACAGGAAAAGTATAGTGATGTGGATATCAAGAATGGTAAGCAAGTAAATAATGCATGGATAGATACAGCAGGATATTATACATTTGATGAAGCAGGAAATGATGTAGTGCTTGAGCCTGTCAAGAGGGGCGAGCTGAATGTAGATTATGAAGGCAAGCAGTTGTTTGTTGGAGTAGCAAAAGGATCAACACAAAGGCAATTATTCTTTGTAGAGAGCACTGGGGAATTGAGGACTACATTTGCTGTAAAGCCGGCAATTGAATATAATGAAGATTATACTCCCTATATCATACCATTAAATCCAAAAACATGTGGGAATGGAAATGCTAATTATGTTGAGATAAAAAGCCAGAATGGAAGACCTGTTGAATATAAGGTGTTCAATGTAGGAAGTAACGGGTTAATTGATCCTAACAGTAAAGATGGTGTGGATCAGCTTCTTTATTCTGATGTCCAGTTAAGGAATCGTCCTGAGAATTTGAAGTTATTACAGTGTGTGGAAAGAGCTTATAGCGCTGCATCTGGAACTGGAAAATACAGACAAGGAGATAGGGTAAAGATATCTGCAACAGAAGAATATGCGGCAAGCTTCCAAGCAGCAGAGTTGAAAAAGAGATTAAGCAATCCAAAGTGCAGTGATGTGATGGATCCAAGAGATTGCAAGATACTGTATAATATATGTGATCCTGTCATGTGTCCTGTTAGCAGGTTTAATCTTGGAGGAAGATGGCAGCTGCCTGCTGGAACAAGCGTTGCACAGACAGGAATAATTGGAAGCATAATACTTGGGCTGCCTAACTGGCAATTCTACCCAGGAAATGAAGGCAAGGGTGAGAACATAATCCCGCCTGTATGCATGACTGGAGTACTGGCAGGATTAAAAGGATTAAGAGGAGTGCTGCAGGGATATGAACAATGCTTAGTTGCTGCCAAGGTAAATGGTGAGAGCATCGGAATATGCGACAGGATAAGAAGTATATATGCATGCGAGATATTATGGAGAGAGGCTCTTGCCATCTTCAAGGTACACGGAAGCTTAGTTGGATTATTATCCAGAGGATTAGGGGAGACTGCTGGCGGAGGAGAATACCTCACATTGGAAAGTAGCGTAACAAATGCTGCCAATTCTGTAGAATTCTTCTCAAGAGAGTATGCAACATCTGCCTTTGCAGCCTATCAATCTAGGAGCACAGATGAGATTGGAAGCCAGATATGCAAGGCTGCCATATATGGAGAGTTTCCTGGAATAGGAAATGTGTTAGATGAGTTATCCAGGCCAGAAGACCCACCACAGTTCACAGCCATACTAAGCACTATGCCATATTCATCGACATTGCACCAGTCCAGGTATAACATATTCTATTATATCTATGCTGGAAATGACATAATAGGAGTAACTAGGGGACCATTAAAGTATTCTGTGTTCTTGTACAATCCAAGCACAAACAAGAGATTTTATGCCACTGAGAGATGCGACAGGCCTACTGGAATAATAAAGAGGGGAGAGTCGGCTACATTCAGCGTTGATTGCCCTGCAGATGACGGGTTTACACAAGTATGCGTAGATTTGGCTGGAAGATTACAATGCGGATTTGGAAAGGTGAGTAGCGACTTTGCATTGAACTATGTGAATGACCTTGTTGTTGCCAATGAGGCAAAGAAGCAAATTAATAGCGAGGAGCAATGCAGGCCTGATGATCCTAGATATGGCTCAAGCTTTGCCGGATTGATAGCTGGCAATCCTGGAGTTTTGAATTCTGGAGTGCAGAGGTTCTGCAGCGTGCAGAATCCTGGAGCCGGAACCAAGACTTATGGAGATTGGATGAGGATTGGAGATTGCGGGAAGGATAAGGAAGGTAGGGCTTTAGGAAGCTGCTGGATGGATACGAAGAGCTACAGCATTAAAGATACCACTCTTGCCAAGGATGTTAATAACGAATTACAACAAAGAGGATTTGATACAGCAGCTGCTGAAGACAGCAAGATGATGCTTGATGCCGCATACAACAGCTATAAGGAAAAGAAGATAACTGTAAGTAAGGATGGAAGAATAAAAGAAAATGAAAAAACCATAGAAGATGCCAGCTTTAATGGGTTGCTTGATGAGTTCATTAATTTGTTGACTCATTTTGATGATAAGGTTAGGGCTAATGCACAATTCATGATTGGAATGATATTTTATGATAAGGCGAGCAGAACTTCACTGAAGGAACAAACTGAAGAACAGAAACAAGAAGCAGCAACATTTAGTCCAAGTATACCATTTAATCAACCAGAACAAGATAAGCCTGTTTGCAAGATAAATGATGCTTATTGGAGCAAAGATGGAAGGAGAATTGTAACTGGGAAAGAACTTGTTGGGGGAGAGACTGTCGATATGATTGTGGAAGGAAATCACTGCATTGGAGAATATGTTCTAGTGGTGTATGAGAATAACCAGCCATTTGACCCTCAATTTATTGAGAGAAAAACCGCATTCTTTGATGGAACAAGATTGCAATCTTCCTGGACAACAAAATGGCAGAGTGACTGGGTATTAGGGAATCCAGAATATTACTTTGAGGTAAATAGGAATACAATAGCACCAGAAGTCCCATTTATATCTGCTAATGAAATTGTAGTTATAAGAGGATAAGACAATAATGAATGCATTTTCAAAAGCATTTAATCGATTTAAGAAAGATGGATTTTATATCATATTGATTGATTTTATAACTATATTTTTATTGATATTTATGGTTATATTCTTGAGAGATTACCTTGGCGGGCTGGTTGGTTCTGCTGAGAAACTTGGAACTGACTTGCAGGCTATTAATTTTGGCGAGATAGATAAAGAGAAGCTTGCTGATACCATAGACAAGATACAACCTATAGTTTTCAGATATAACCTTGTCTTTTACTTCATATTTCCCGTAATATTATTCTTGGTTATGGGTGTGTTGCAGGGACTGTCTTTTGGAGTAGCACAAGAAAGAAGCAGAAAGATATTCGATAAGAAATATTTATTGAGATTCTCGCTATACACTCTGCCTGGATTTATACTGGGCATATTATTCTTTTCACGCTTAATTGAATTATTAAGCGTAACTTTATTGTCAGAGCTAGAAGTGAGTTATGACCAATTTTTGGCAAATGCAAGAATAACATCTGTAATATTCCTGTTACTTATCATAGTCGGCTATTTCTCTATAATAGCATATGGGATGCTACTAAATACCAACATAAAGAAATCATTTAATGAGATGCTAAAGATTGGAATTAAGAAGACCTATTTATTCCTGCCCTTACTGATTGCTTTTGCTGTAGTCTGGCTATTTGTGATGCTAAACCTGTTCACTTTAATGTTTTCTTTCTCGCTAGATACCTCAATTTTACTAAACTTATCATATTTAGCTATATTCCTAGCAATATTTGCTTATCTAAAGATACTAAACGCTGCCATGGTAAATAAATATCAGCAAGAATATTGACCGTATTTGTCCAGAATGTCTTTCTGCACGTATATTGGAGCGCTTTCTCTCACAGCCAATGCAATAGAATCACTTGGCCTTGTTTCCAGATTCAACAATTGATTTCCTTGCTTTAAAAACAGATTGCCTCTATACAACCCCTTGTCCAGCTCTGTGACCTTTACCATTAAAACCTTTATATCATAATTATTCAATATGCCTTTCACTATATCATGAGTTAATGGACGAGTATCTATTTTATTATCTAATCCCTGCTGAATTGAATATGTCTGCACATCATTGGTGGACATGACCAAAGACTTGCATTTATTTGTAAGGACCATAGCATTATCTGCTGTTGAAATATCTACTTCAATAAAACCAGTCAGGGACATGGGATCATCTTGAACCTTTAGCAGATTATATTCTGGATTGACTTCTTTTTTGAATCTTAGATAGAGGTCAGCAGAGACTACTACAAGTATAAGTATTAGAATGATGATTATATTCCGTTTTGCTTGCCCCCCTTTCATTTTTTTTTCCTAAAAGCAGATTGAGCATTCTTATTAAATAGTAAATATCCTAAGATAATAAGATTTATTACAGTGCCACTTTTCCATCCTTGATAGCTTATGTAAGAATATAAACTATATGCAAGTCCTATGCCAGCAATTGTTAGAACAGTGGTTCTAGCCCATCTTTCACCTATGCGTAGTTTAAAACCAATGTAATAATAGAATACAGCAAAAGGGATAAGAACTAGGCCAATAATAATACGAGATAGCTTTTCTAGATTTGACACAAATAAAGTCTGCAAAAGGAAAGAATCAGTTGAAGCAAAAATTGATATTAGTCCAGATATCAGTATTATTACTGCACCGACATAATGCCAGCCACCAATGATTCTTACACCTATTGGTATTTTCATCATCAGATTTTTTCTTTTGTTATTTGTCATGTTAGTTAGATGCCTGATAGAAATAACCCATCGCTTCCCTTACATCGGCTACCTCTATTATCTTTATCCCTATGTCTCTTCCAATATCTGCTGGCTGGCTGACATACTTTATTTCACAATACTTAATATCGTCATATTCGCCGCAGCTCTTCTCTTCTTTTACGTCTGCTTCATGACGCAAGCTTCCCTTAGGAACAAGCATGACCTCTGCTCCTGCTTCCTTGGCTGCAATCCCTTTCTGCCTTACAGCACCAACATCTCCCAAAGTTCCGTCTTCATTGATGCTGCCTGTTATGACAATCTTAGGATTTAACTGCCTGTTTTGCAATGCTGCTATTGTTGAGACTGCCATTGCAGAGCCTGCTGAACTTCCTTCTATTGCAGTTGCATTTGCCTGTATGTTATAGACTACATCAATATTCTTTAGACTGATGTTTGTATAATCTGAAGCTACTTGGGCAGCCACCCTAGATGAGTATTGGCTGTAGTAATCAGCAAGAATATCATTGATGTTTAGCAATACTAGCCCATTTCCAGGGCGGACTTCTGTAGTCAAGGATGAGAATACACCCTCTCCCC
>CAZSRE010000005.1:30092-31385 GCA_964609195.1 Candidatus Woesearchaeota archaeon
ATCCTAGTTTCTCCCTGGAGACTTAGAATATCGTATGCTTCCTTTACCTCTCTAGGCGTTAGTGAGATGCCAATGGCTATTCCTATGGCTATGAATAATATCGCGAGCACGATTTTATGATTACTACTGTTCTTATTGCTCCTTTTTTTCATAGTATATGGCTATAATGTGATTGACTTTATAAGTTTTATTAAAACTACCTCTTTGCTAAAAATAAGTGCGGGGAACAGGATTTGAACCTGCGCAGGCACTAAGCCAATAGGTGTCTTACATAATTTGACCTAAGCCTATCCCGTTTGACCAGGCTCCGGCATCCCCGCATAAACTTTTTTCAAAAGTTTAATCAAAAAAGGCTAAATTAGGTTTATAAAGTTTTAGAATTCTACTTCTTTTGCCAGGCGTATTTTCTTAGCTTGGCAGTAGCTCCATATCCGCAAGAACTGCATTTCTTCTTCCTGATGTGATAAGTGCGCTCACCGCAGCGCCTGCAGCGGATCATGTTTTTCTTGCCAGAATGTTTACCAAAAGAAGGAGTTCCTTTCATATTGCATCACTTAGTGTGTAGGTGAGATAAAAACTATTGTGTCTCCTCTTAAGAATGCTAAGCCTATTTTTCTCTTTACCTGGCCATCAACATGCTCTTCTGCTTCTTCTAGCACGGTGTTGATGTGAATATCAAATGCCTTTAGCTTGCCGACAAACTGCTTGCCGTTCTTTAGCTCTACAATTACTCTTTTGTTTCTTGCTTCGTTTAACGTGTCAAGCGGTCTTGATGATTCCATTTGTTTAACCCCCTCAAATAACCTTTCTAAAAGGCTAGCGAAAAAACAAGTTTATGGCTATTTAAAGCTTTTGTTCTGAAGTTTGATTAAAAAGAAATTAAATGGTTAACTTTATAAACAGGGCTCTTTAGAAAAGACCTCGGAGAAAAATGGCATTGAGTCAGGAAAGACCTAAGAGAAAATTAACTGGTGGAATCTATCAGGATCATAGAAAAAAGAAGAGTTTCTATTTAGCAAGCCAACCAGCACATACAAAGATTGGGAAGAAGATAAAGAGAACTGTTAAAATCTTAGGCGGGCATAAAAAGGTAAAATTATTGGCCATAGACAAAGTCAACCTTTACAATCCCGAGACTAAGAAGTTCGAGTTAGCTGCTATAAAGACAGTAGTTGATAATCCTGCAAACAGGCATTTTATAAGAAGGAATATAATGACTAAAGGCACTATAGTTGAGACTGAGAAAGGGAAGGCAAGGATAACCAGCAGGCCAGGCCAAGAAGGGAGTATAAG
>CAZSRE010000006.1:0-9918 GCA_964609195.1 Candidatus Woesearchaeota archaeon
AATGTCCCGATATAGATATCTTTCTTATCGGCAGCAATAGAATGGCCACCAATTCCCTTTAGATCAATTCTTTCCACGAGCTTGCATTTCTCATCAAACACTTCCATGCCCTGGTCGGCCACCACGATAAACATCCCTTTGTTTACACTAGTGGCCCCACAATAGACGAATTGCTTGCCGACGACAGAACGCTCCAGGCTCAGGTCATCCGAGTGGTAGAGGTTCAGCTCGACCTTGCCCGAACCACGGGAAACGAGGGCCAGAATCCTGCTATCATCATCGGACCAAGCTACAGATTGAACCGGTGGTATATCTGCTTTGGCTTTGACAACCCCAGCAGTGGTCCAGATCTTCAATTGGTTCTTAGTCCCGGGCGAGTTCTTTGTCCCTGTCGCCAGCAGGAAACCGGAATGAGAGAACGCCAGCGCGAAGCGCAGGCATTTGCGTCCCTCATCCTTCTTCCAAAGCAAATGGGGAGCAGATTTGCCTGCTAGTTTCCACATTTTGAGAGAATCTACACCGCTCGATGCGGTGGCGAGGAAGGTACTATTAGGGCTGCGGTCAATGCCAACCTGTTGATACCAGCCTGGTTCGCTCTTGTGAACAGGGATGTCCCAATCTGGAGGAGACTCTTTCGCGAGATCACTCCAGGAGGAAAGGCGGTGTTGGTAAGGATCAGGCGCTACCAGGCCAGATGCCACTAACCTAGAGGGGCCAGTACCTAGAGCTCCGTTCTCGATCTCGCGACGTTTGAACAACTGCTTTCCTGACGCCTCGTCCCAGACAATTCCCCAAGGAACTTGTAACGCCGCCTGGCCTTCGTCACATCGATAGGCAGCGAAGATGTTGTTATCACTAACGCTTATCCTAGTCAAGCGAGGTGTCTTTTTTGATGGTGCTTTGAACTCACCGAAGACGCCGCTGAGCCGCAGTAATTTCGATTTGGCCAATCGCATCTCAAGTGCTTTAGGCAGGCCGAGCTTAACTGTTTTGGCAATGAGATATTTCATCATCCCGCACTAATGGTGTATCTCCTTTTTTAATCCCATATAGTTATATGTTCCATATTAGATATTTAAACTTTATGTACAAATAGGCTCTGTCCTGAGTCGTAGAATAACTTATCATGTTGACATTTAATTGTGTGTTTGATATATAAATGATAAGAGTTATATGAACATTTTCAGCTATTATAATTGTTGTATCATACACTAAAAAGGAGATTCAGGACACAGCCGTACAAATAAATTAAAGAAGGAAAAAGGAAGGTATCGGAGAAGCTTTAGGAAAGCTTGAGCAAAATAAAATATTAAAAGAATAAAATCAGGTTCTTAATTTTTGCCTTAAGGCTTTTCCTAAAAGCCTTATACCTGCTTTATCTCAAGCAAAGCATACCTATTTGCCTTTACTGGGTCGTCAAATGCTTTCTTGTGTGTTATGATGAGGTTCATCACTGTTTTTGTCTCTCCCAGCTGCACTAATTCATCTTGTGTGTTAATGCTCAATCTTGCACCATCATTATTCGTAAGATCTCTGAATTTTACCTGTGTGCCAGATACTGTTATGACATCGTCTGCTTTCATGTAGAATTCATTTTGAGCAAGCTGGAATAGCTGTACATCAATAGTTGCAGTATGATCTTGCGGTGTTCTTCCATAATCTACTCTTATTGTCTGTATTTCAAGATTCCTGACTACCTTATGTAGCCTAGTAATTGGGAATTCTACCAAGGATCCATCAACACTTAATGCAACCAAGCCATTTGCACTTGAAACTTCTACTACTTTTATTGCCTTGCCATCAACAGCAATCCCTTCTCCAACCTTCAATGTATAGGTGCCTGCCTGCTGCTCTCGAAAGGTTGTGGTTGTTGCAACATTGCCGTTACCAACAGAACCTCTACAACCAGATATAAAAACGATTAATAATAATGCTATTGCAAATACGTATGATTTTTTCATTAATGCTTCACCTCTGGGGAATATAGTGTATTAGAATATATATAAATTTTTCCATATATAGAAATTCTTATAAAAGGCTATTAATCAGGTTAAATTAGGCCCGGGTAGCTCAGCTTGGACAGAGCACGACACTCCTAATGTCGGGGCCGCAGGTTCAAATCCTGTCTCGGGCGTAGCTTTCTTTAAAAAAGAAAGTTAGTAAAGAAAAGAAGTTTAATCAAAATAACTTTTTAGAAAAAAGTTAGTAAAAAATAAAAGACTAAAATGGCAATAATATTTTGGAGCGAGTTTCCAGAGCAGGTAGACTGGAACAAGGTAAATAATGAGATAGATTTTGATACAGAGATTTATGTTGCTTGCAAGGACAGAAAGGAATATCTTGGCTGGAAGAAGAAGGTTAAAAATAAGCATATAGATGTTGGGGCATGGCCTGTACTCGACAAGAAAGATGGATACTGGTTTTCTGGGCAGACAAGCAAAGAGAATATAGACAAGCTGGATGAATTTAAAGACGTGGATGTAAAGATTGATATTGAACCTATGATATACCAGGGAAATTATGGGTTCTGGAAGACAGCTTTGTGGATGACAAAATGGATGTTTTATCCCGGAGATAATAAAGAATATTTAGAAGAAAAGATTAATTCTTTTGAGAAAGACACCCTAGTTAGTGGATTTCTATTTCCTAAATGGTTAAGAAGAAGAGTTGGACAGGAAGCTAAGGGAAAGAAAAATTATATCTGCTATAGCACTGTAGGAGGAAGACTAGCATTTTCTTATTATAAGTTTATAATTAAGAGAATGAGCAAAGATAATTTCTATGCTATTGGCTTGTTAAATCATGGGGTGTTTGGTAATGAACGCGTATACCAGAGGAAGGAGGAGTTTGTTAAAGACTTAGAGGTTATGAAAAGGCTAGGGGTTAAGAACATAGTAATATATTCATTGGAAGGAATAATAAAAAGAGACTGGCTAGAAATTGTTAAGGATTATGTCGGCAGCTTCTAGATTACCAGTTGATTTAATCTCTAAAGAATCTAGTTTTAACCTTAAATTTGGCAAATCATCAATGAATTTTCTTATAGATTCTTCTATTTGCTCATCATTGCCTATGAATGCATAGTCTTTTACTGTAAATGCGTTCAATGCCTGCTCTACATGGTTCTCAATCGGGAAAATAAGCATGGGAGACTTGTAGAGCAATGCTTCAGATAATGTGGAGTAACCTGCTAAAGTTATTATTCCCTTGCTTACTTTCAGATATTCAAGGAAATTCTCCTTGAATTCAAACCCTTTTACATTATCTCTTGAGAAGTTTGATGGGTAACCGAAGAAGATGAAATGCTCATCAAAATTATTAACATGCTTTAACACTTTATTCGCTAGAGTTAATCCAAACCTAGAGCCGCCCATCATAACCAAGATTGGCTCTTTCTTAAGCTTCAGCTTCTTCATCAATTGTTCTTTTGTAGCTAATTCTGATGGCAGCTTTCTGGCAATTGGATCTATGTAGATGTATCTTCCGAATCTTGTCTTCTTTCCAAGCAATGTAGGAATGATTATATTCCTGACATGCTTGCTATTATACAACAGGTTAAGATAGAATACCTGTAATTTCTGCTTAATGCTAAGCTTATTGTCTTTGACATATAGCTCTAGTTTTTTTGGATCATAGCCAAAGATAAGAACGCATTTCTTTTTCAATAATCTTGAGAGGAGTATGCTTGTAGGCTCTAGATCTGAAAGAATTATGTCTGGCTTGAAATCTCCAAGTTTTTTCCTTATCTGATATGAATCTAAGAGCCAGAGAAATGGGAGAAAAACGTTAATGAACAGGAAAGATGTTAATTGGAACTTCAGATTATAGCCTGGAAGCCTGTAACCACGCATCTTTATTGTATCAAACTTGTTCTTGAAGTAGCTGTAAGAATTTTCATATGCAACTACTCTTATTTCAGCAGTTTTGTCTTTTTTCTTAATCTCTTTCAAGATAGCATAGTCGCGAGTAGCATCGCCATACCCTATGCCAGTAACTATTGCAAGTATTTTCATGATACCTTGTAAAACTTCTCAGCATATTTACATTTATTCTGCATACCATATATCTTCGCCCTTATAACCATTATGGGAAGCAAGGGATAGATAAAATGCGACTGACTATGGAAAGATTTCATCGCAGCAATCTTTTTCTTGAATGTACTTGTTATGTCTACAAATAGCCTTGGCCTGTTTCTATGAAACAATGTAATGGGATTCCAGATAGAGAAGGTATAGAGATTGTGCTTATGCTTTATTGATGACAGGGCTTTTGTAACTATAGTATATACTGCCTTATGGTCAAGATGAATCTCTGATGCAGAATGTGTAAATATCTTGTCTGGCTCGTATTTTTCAATAAGCCTGACAACATCGTTCAACAGCTTGCCATTATTTACATTAATAAGTATCCTGCCATCTGGAACTCCCAAGAAAATCGTCTGATCGCTCCCTAATGCCTTACCAACCTCAAGAGATTCTGTAACCCGGTATTTTACAATTATATCTTTCTTTGTCAATGGCTGGCTAGACTCTCCGTAGGAGAATATCACTACAACAATCTTCTTGCCTTCCTTGCTATATTTAGCTATAGTGCCACCCATAGCAACAGCCTCATCATCTGGATGAGCACAGAATATTAATGCGTCCACCATCTGAATAATCAGATATGCTATATTTATTAAGGTTTTCTTAATGTGACGATACGTTTTTAAATATGATATTCCTCTTTGTTTTTATGAATAATGCTAATCGTGCAATATTTTTAGTTTTGTTATTGCTAGTCTTGTTATTTGCCGGCTGCAGGACAAGGACAGAGCAGGGAACAACTACAGTTAAGGGATCTTCAACAACATTAACTACGTCAAAGTCTACAACTACCACAAATTTGCCAACTACTGGCAAATCAACTACAACAATAACCAGCACAATAGTGACTGGGAATCAATACACTCTTGGCTCAGGATTCCATAATATAACAATAGCTGGGTGGGAGAATAGAGACTATAGATTGTATGTTCCTAAATCATATGATAAAGCTAAGCCAATGCCTGTTATGCTAGTGCTGCATGGGGGTGGGGGAAATGGCTGGGTGTTCTATACATTAACATGCCCAGATGGAAAATCTACAAACTCTAAATGCATGAACAATATAGCTGAGAGAGAGGAATTTATTGTTGCCTATCCAAATGGTGTTGAGAATCCATCTATCAATGAAGTAAGGACGTGGAATGGGGGAGGGGGAAAAGATGGATATGCCTGCGCCAGCGGATATGCATGCGACAATAATTTTGATGATATAGGCTATTTCAATGCACTTTTAGATAATATAGAAGATAAAGTCAATGTAGATAAGAACAGAGTATATGCTACCGGGATATCAAATGGAGCTGCAATGAGCCATAGATTAGCATGCCAGCTTTCTAATAGGATAACTGCAATAGCGCCTATTGCTTTTGGAAACCAATATTCTGCTAATGCAAACTGCAACCCTTCAAGACCTGTTCCTGTTGTTGAATTCCATGGGACTGAGGATCCATACGCAACATACGAAGGTGGGCAAGGCCATAGTATTTTTGGGCAGGAAAATGGATTGGTTGTTGGAGCTCCACAGAGCGTTGCTGATTGGGCTAAAAGAAACGGCTGCATTTCAAATGCTACTGTTGAAATGCCTGATACTGCAAATGATGGAACTACTGTGACAAAGATAAGCTATTATGGATGCAGGAATAATGGAGATGTTGTATTGTACAGGATTAATGATGGCGGGCACACATGGCCTGACGGACAAGAATACGCTCCTGCCTGGACTATCGGAAAGACTACAAGAGATATAAATGCCAATGAAGCTATGTGGGACTTTCTAAAGAGATACAGCATAAATTAAAAAATATGAAAATCGAGATACATCCAGCTGCTGAAAGAGGCACTGGAGAATTCGGATGGCTGCACACTAAATATTCTTTTAGCTTTGCTAATTATTATAATCCAAGAAGAACTGGTTTTGGCAATCTTCTTGTTCTAAACGAAGACATGATAGATCCTGGTGAGGGTTTTGAAGAACATTCGCATGATAACATGGAGATTGTTACTATAGTTCTTGATGGTATTCTCGAGCATAAGGACAGCAATGGGAATATAGCGTTGATAAAGAGGGGAGATGTGCAGAGGATGTCTGCTGGAAATGGAGTAAGCCATTCTGAATACAATCATTCAGACAAAGAGAAAGTGCATTTGCTGCAGATATGCATACATCCAGATGTAACCGGAATAGATCCAGAGTATGAGCAGAGAAGCTTTAATTTTAATGAAAAAAACAAGCTGGTAAATATCATATCTGATGAGAAGATCAACGATTCTCTAGGGATCCATCAGGATGCCAGGCTGCATTATGGAATTTTTGAAAAGAACAAGAAGATTCAATATAAATTGAAAGACAATAGATATGGCGCTTTCTTATTTTTGATCGATGGAAAACTAGATATATCGGGGAATGTTATTAATTCTGGAGATGCAGCTGCAATAACTGATGCTGACCATATAGATATTATAGCTAAAGAAAAATCAGAATTTTTGATTGTTGATGTGCTGCTTGTCGTAAAGAGAGGTATGCATAAATGATGCAGAATGCAAAGTCAAAAGAATGGTTCTTAGCCTTCGCATTTGGATTTGTCCTTAACTATATCTGGGAGAATGCCCATAGTATCATGTATGCTAGTTACCAGGGGTATGGAATTAATCAATTTGTGCTATTGAGAGCTGCATTTGTTGATGCAATATTTGTGCTGTTCTTGATTTTTATAATCGCAGCTTATCGTCCGTTTTACAAGAAACCATGGCTTTTAATATTATTTGGGATTGTTGTGGCTGTGCCTCTTGAATTATGGGGGCTGGGAACTGGAAGATGGGAATATACTTCTTTAATGCCTGTAATACCTTTTTTCAGAGTAGGCATTACGCCAATAATACAGCTAGGGTTGACTGCATATATGACTTATTATCTTGCCTTTGCAGGCGTGCTATTAAAAAATAAGAGTTAGATACACCAAATCCAGCTAAATCTCTAAACCAAGATAATCTAAAACTTCTTTAACCTCTTTGTAGCTTCTTTGATAGTTTTCGGCAAATGATTGCATCCTTTGTTCTCTGTCTGGATATCCTTCAATTCATCCAAATATATCACCATTCAAAATTGTAGTAGTTAATTTAAGTCTAATATAAAATTCTTTATTTTCTCTCTCAAGATTATTTAATTTCTGCCTTGTCAAGATTAACGGATTTATTTTCTTGCTAAGCTCTTTCTCCAACTCTCTTATCATCTCCCTTAGCTCAAGCTCTTTTCTATCAGTTAATATTAATAAATCAACATCGCTTTCTTTATCATCTGAACCATGAGCGTAGCTTCCATAAATGCCAATAATGCCAATTTTTTTGATCCTTTTATAGGTTTTAGAATTAATTATCTTGCTGATATTTATCAAAGCCTTAATCTTTTGATAAATAGGATTATTCCTATCTGGTTTGATTATCAGTCTATTCTTAATCTTTTCAGTTTTTACTAATCCATTTTGTTTAAACAGTTTAATTGCCTGATGAACCTTTCCTACAGAGCATCTTAGTCTTGAGGCTATGTCCCTTAATGAAAGACTCTCCTCAGAAATAATTGCTATTATCTCCAAATTTATCCTTGTTAATAAACTAGATATATTGTTCATTAAAAAAGAACAAAACGTTCATTATTTATAAACATTTCGTTCATTTAAAATATACGTTAGCTTATAAAAAGTTACAAATGCAAACATACGGAGTGGACGCTATTATATCCAAGATGAAAGCACCGCATATTAGTAGTTTAAGAGAGATATATATGCTGCGAACATCAAGCAGAAAGATTTATATATACTAGATATATCAGATATATAGATGATGTATATGGTACAGGCGATGATAGACATAAACGAGAAAACTAATCGGGTATTAAAAATAGTAAAAGCTAAGTATGGCCTAAAAGATAAATCTGAGGCTATAGATGTTGTTGTTAGCGAGTATGAAGAAAACTTTCTTGAGCCAGAATTAAGGCCGGAATATAAGGAAAAGTTACAAAAGATATTAAAGAGTAAACATCTATCTAGGAAGGAGTTTGAGAAAGAGGTAGCCTAGATGTATTCTGATGGCTATAGCGAAGAGATAATCAAAAAGCTAGCCAAGTTAAAAAAGAAAGATTTACAGCATTATGAAAACATCAGGAAAAAGATGGATTGGATTCTGGGTAATCCAGAGCATTGATACAAGGATCTGCATTATAGTATGAAAGGAATAAAAAGAGTGCACATGGGCCATTTCGTTCTAACCTTTAAAATAGACCATGTCAACAAAGTTGTTTCTTTTGAAGACTATGATCATCATGATAACATATATATGTAAATATGTATTATAGAATGGCTGATCCATGCTACAATATAACCAAAATATCTAAGCTGGGCTAAATTTAATTTCCCTTATACCTCTACTATTTCTGGGGCGTGAAAGATTTTCCTATCATCTTTAATTTTAGAAAGTGCTATCAATCCTAAAATAATAAACCCTGTAACTGCTAACGTAGCGATTCTATATCTATAGCTGCCTAAAGAAACAAGGTTTGAAACAACTAACCCCCAAACTATTGGGCCTATAAATGATGAGGCTCTCTCGGCCAAACCAAAGTAAGCAAAAGCAAGATTATGTTTTCCTTTTGGTGCGATATAAGACATAACAGAACGAGAAACAGTCCAATTAGAACCAAACCAAAGGCCCATAATAGTAGTTGCAATTACGAACAAAGTGAAATTAGTGATAAATCCTATAAATGGTAAGATAACCACCCATCCAGCAAGAATAAACATTAAAGTTCTTTTGTGTCCGAATTTGTCAGCAACATATCCCGATAAAGTGCCTCCAATCGCAGAAGTAATTAATATCCCCAACAAGATATATGTTTTTGTTGTATCTGATACACCCCAAACCTGCTCCAAGAATATTGGAAAGTTATTTGAAGCTGTCAAGATAGCATCATTGAACAAGAAATAAGCTAATATAAAAAGCCCTACGCTCGATAGGGAAAATAATAGCTTTGTTTCACTAATCATTTCCCTTATTCCAGATTTGAAAATTAGTTTATTTGATTCTTTCTTTGGTTCTTTAAAGAATATAAGCATCGGAAGAGCAATTATGAAAAACGCTATTACAGAAGGTAAAAGAGTTTCCGCTCTCGCAGTTGAACCAAAGAGACTGAACGTTCCGTTAGAAAAAGGCAAGGCAATTAACAATCCTGTAAACTGACCTAAATAATTAGCAGTTATACCTAAACCTGAAACCAACCCTCTTTTTTCAGACTTAGAAATGTCGTTTATTAAAGGTGTATAAAATGTAAAAGATAATAAGTAGAAATATAAGCCCAATGTGAAAATAATAAGGGCATAAATCTCTTTATTAGATATTGCAAGTAAAGCACAGATCCCATAAAAGATAGTGGTTAAAATAGTTGTATATCTTAATCCGGTAATTCTTCTAAAGTATTTGTCAAGAAGCATTCCTGTAATTGGAACCGTAAAAAGTAAAAGCAAAGCGGAGATTGTAAAAGTTAGATTAAAATATAAATCAGAAACTCCCCTATCAATAACAATCCATTGAGCAAAATAAAGAAAGAAAACTATAGATACGAGAGAATTAGCAAAATCGTAAAGAACCCAAAGAAAAATATTTCTTTTTGTTTCCATCTATTAAATTGGATAATTGATATTTAATAATTTATCGCTATATTTCAAATTATCTAACTAAGGATGGTCATAAGGACACCTCATGACCCAAATGCGCCGGCCGGGATTTGAACCCGGACTAGTGCCTTGGAAGGGCACGGTCATGGCCATTAGACTACCAGCGCCTA
>CAZSRE010000006.1:9928-11081 GCA_964609195.1 Candidatus Woesearchaeota archaeon
TGGCTGGTTTGATAACATCAAAAAACCTCCTTATGTCTTCTTGATTGTAAATATAGAGGTTTTTACCGCTTATGCCTGCTTTAAAATTTAAGATAGATAGAGTATCTTTAACCTGATTAAGATAATTTTTGTCTACACTAATAATCTCTATAACCATATCTTTCTTTCTTCTTATATAGATTGTTCCATCGGTATCAAATAAGCCTCTAATATACGCAGATAGCCATTTCTTTGATTTAAAGACATTCTTAGGAATACTCAACTTTCCAGTTTTATGACCAAATGGAAACCCATAATTCTTAACCAATATTTCTGCTAATCCTTTAGAGTAAACCCTAAGTTTTAATGTTGTTGGACACATTTTAAAGACAGTAAATTTTAAATTAAAATTTCTTTCAAAAAGACTCTTAAGATAATCGAAATAATCTGATTCTAACGCGTTCCCAACAACACATATTTCTCTACATTCTTTATCAATATGCCCATCGCCGTTTATAACTCCAAATATTTCTGCTAATTCACTATTCATTTTAGGTTTTATTACAGCTTTTTTAGTATATTTTTCTATGAAAATTTTTTGTGGATGCGCAACATTTAGTCCAGAAATCTTTTGCAACTGTGAAAATATCTTTTTAGGGATATAATATCTACCAGATAAGTAATTAAAAAACATTGACCTACTTATCCCAAAGTCAGGATAAATTGAATCCCATGATTTATTTAGCTTATTCTTTAATGTGTAGAATAATTTAGCCCTATCACTGCTTTTTAATTTAATAAATATTGGCACTTATTATAAACGCATTCTAACATTATAAATTTTACTATTAGTTCTACCGCTATACTATCAATATTCGGGCTAGGAAAAGTTTAATAAATGCCATGATTACTTGGCTAAGAATATGGCAAGTGCAAAATCTGGAGACAATGTAACTGTAAAGTACAAGGGCAAGCTAAAGAATGGAGAGCAATTTGACGAGGGAGAGTTCAGCTTTGTCCTTGGGTCAGGGAGAGTCATTCCTGGATTTGATAAGGCTGTGACTGGAATGAGTATTGGACAGAGTAAGGAAGTCTTGATTCCTGCAAAAGATGCTTATGGAGAGAAGCCTGGCAAGCATCCGTTGGCTGGAAAAGACCTGATATTCTTTATAAC
>CAZSRE010000006.1:11091-17804 GCA_964609195.1 Candidatus Woesearchaeota archaeon
AATGTTTAAATAATTCATTATTGATAGCAAGAGCAATGGAATTTTACCAGATTGATGTAAAAGAGGTTTTCAGCAAGTTAAATACAAGCAAGAATGGCCTGGCCGGCAATGAAGCAAAGACTAGGCTTGAAAGATACGGCTATAACGAACTAAAAGAAGTGAATGGGCCCAGTGCATTTGCCATATTCCTTAACCAGTTCAAAAATTCTTTAGTAATCATCCTGATTATTGCAACATTAATATCATTAGTTCTTGGAGAGTACATAGATGCAAGCGCAATATTTGCAATTGTTATATTAAATGCATTTCTTGGATTATACCAGGAATATAATGCAGAGAAGTCTATAGATGCCTTGAAGAAGCTACAGGCGTTAAAAACCATAGTTATCAGGGATGGAAAGAAGATTGAGCTGGAAGCCAGAGAGCTTGTTCCAGGAGACGTAATAATTTTAGAAGAAGGAAGCAAGATTCCTGCTGATTCAAGATTGATAGAGGTAATTAACCTGCAGACTGTTGAAGGAAGCCTGACAGGAGAAAGCACACCTGTAAGCAAGCATGTTAATTCAATAGATAAGGCGCAGGTGTCTGAGAGGAAGAACATGGTTTTCTCCGGAACTAATGTTTCCAGAGGAAGAGGGATTGCTGTTGTTGTATCTACAGGAATGAATACAGAGATTGGCAAGATTGCCCATCTTATAGAGACAAGCGAAGAAAAAGAAACTCCATTGCAGAAGCAGCTTGCTACTTTCGGGAAGTGGCTTGGAATCATCATATTAGCAATTGCTGCTATAGTATTTGTAGGAGAATTAGTTGAGGCTGGAACATTCTTCCAATTGCTACAAGGACAGTTTGATTATCAAGCACTAGTTGACACATTTATTGTTGCTGTAAGCCTGGCTGTGGCTGCCATACCTGAGGGATTGCCTGCTGTCGTTACTATTGCACTGGCTCTTGGAGTAAAAAGGATGGTTAAGAGAAATGCACTGATAAGAAAGCTGCCAGCAATTGAGACTTTGGGAAGCACTTCTATTATTTGCACTGACAAGACGGGAACTTTAACACATAATGAGATGACTGTTAAGGAGATTTATGTCAATGATAAGATAGTAAAGATTACAGGAGAAGGCTATGACCTTAAGGGAGAATTCTATCTTGACAACAAGCAGATAGATCCTAGACCATTAAAACTTGCATTGGATATTGGAAGATTGTGCAATAATGCAAGCATAGACAATGGAAATGTTGTTGGAGATCCTACTGAGATTGCCTTGCTTGTAGCTGCTGAGAAAGCTAAAGTTAAAGGAGAAGTTGCCAGGACTGGAGAGATTCCTTTTGACAGCAACAAGAAGTATATGGCAACGATGCATACTATATCTGGGAAGAAGATGAGCTATTTCAAGGGAGCTCCTGAAGTAATACTAAAGATGTGCAACAGGGTTAATTATGAAGGAAGAGTTAGATTCCTGACAAAAACTGAGAGAGATAAGATTGCCAAGAATTATGATGATATGGCAAGCAGAGCATTAAGAGTTCTAGCTGTTGCGTATAAAGAAGGGAACGGCAGCAATGAACTTGTGTTCGTAGGATTAACAGGCATGATAGATCCTCCTAGAGGTGAGGTAAAACAGGCGATAAAGAGATGCGAGGAAGCTGGAATAAGAGTTGTCATGATAACTGGGGATCATAAATTAACAGCATTGGCAATAGCACATGAAATAGGAATTAAAGGCAAGGCAATAACTGGTGATGAGCTCGACAAGATGAATGATAAGATGCTGAACTATGAGGTTGATAATATCAGCATTTATGCAAGAGTAAGCCCAGAGCATAAGGTAAGGATTTTGCAGGCATTAAAGAAGCAGGGATTGGTTGTCGCTATGACTGGAGATGGTGTGAATGATGCACCTGCAATAAAGAATGCTGATATTGGAATCAGTATGGGGTTAACTGGAACTGATGTTGCGAGAGAAGCGAGCGACATGGTTTTGGTAGATGACAACTTCACATCTATAGTAAATGCTGTGGAAGAAGGAAGAGGAATATATGACAACATAAAGAAATTTGTATTATATTTATTGTCATGCAATATAGCTGAGGTGCTTGTGATATTCTTTGCCATATTGCTTAAATGGCCTTTGCCATTGGTGGCTATACAACTGCTTTGGATTAATCTTGTAACTGATGGATTGCCAGCTGTAGCTCTAGGAGTAGATCCTGCTAAAAAACACATAATGAAAGACAGGCCTAGATCCCAGGATGAAAAGATCATAGATAAGAAGATGCTCATCAACATACTATTTAGCGGAACATTCATGGCTATTGGAGTGCTGTACTTATTCAATATGAACAGGCTTACCAATGTTGTATTGGCGCAGAGCGTGGCGTTCACCAGCATAGTTGTTTTTGAGATGATCAGGGTGTATATAATAAGGTCAAATTACAAGCTGGGAATATTATCAAACAAACCATTATTAATGGCTGTAATAGGCTCTATATTATTGCAAATAGCAGTCATATACACCCCTGTAGTCAATGAGAAAGTCTTCAATAGCGTGCTAATCAGTTTATTTGACTGGGGATGGATAATTGGTGTAGGATTAGCTACTATAGTCATACCAAACTTGTTATTAAGAAAGATAGCTCCAAAGATGGTTGTAGGCTAGCTTATTTTCCTGCCGCCTTGAATGCATGCCTTATCTGCTCTTCTGTCCACCCTTTCTTAAATAATACAGTTGTTAATTGCTGCCTTGTAAATCCTTTTGACAATGAGGATTTCACGAAATTTGCAAGGTTTAAGAGGTCTCTCTTTGAGGTAAATAATCTTCTCTTGAATAATGCAACAGATAAGAAATTGGTTGTATCTTTGAAGTTCCATGGTCCTTTATAGAAGTTTATGTAATAGACTCCGCCTGCTGCAATTAATATAATGAAGAAAATACTAAACCAGTTTATATTTCTAGCCCTGCTGCAATCTTGCGGGCAGTAATAATTCTCGTCGTTAGGATTTGCCTCGTCAATGCTAAGCTCTTCTATATAGCTGCAAATACTATCTCCACATTCTGGAAGAGGGGTCGCAGGCAGGTTAGCTAGATCTGGAACCGGCAATGTGACTGCATTCTTAGCAGCCAAAAGATCACCTGATGTTGTATAGACTATCTCAGATGTTGATGCAGGATATCTTACAACCTGCGGGCTTAACTGAGTTCCTTGGGTTATCAAAGATGAGAATCCTGCAGGAGAGTATTCTATTAGATAAGCAGCTTGTTTTTTTGATGCAATTGATTTCTTTACAAGAACAAAATTATCTTCTCTTCCAGAGACATATCTCACTCTTACAAGTTTTGCATCCATCTGTATTGTGTGCTGGTTAAGCAGATTGTAGATCGACAGCTTTGCTTTTTCTATGTCATTAACCCCTGGCTCAATTGTCCTTGGATCTATAATTTGTGAGTAATCTGTGTTCTGCGTAGATATCAGAGAGCCTTTAACCTGGATAATAGCTGGAAGCTTGTCCTGTATCTCCTGTATCTGTGCAATTATCAGCTTAAACTCTTCTTCTCTCTGATCAGAAGATAGGTCTGAGGATTTTATGTTGCTTACCTTAATGTCTATCCCTGTCAATTCTGTGGATGCAGAATCTAAAGAAGAATAAAGCTTGAGCGTAGTTGCAACATCTTTAATGCTTTGGCTTGCTGTGGATATATATGAATCAGTCTTGTTTATTATCTGCTGCGTATTTGACAAGATAGTATCTACAGACTGCTCTGCATTCAAAACATCTATTGATATGCTTGCTGGAGAGCTCTTGACTCCAGATGCGTCTGTTACTGCTAGTTTTACTGTTTGCTTTCCTGTTGTAGTAAATGAATGGGCAGCGAATGCGTCTCTTGTTGTTAAAGTAGTTCCATCCCCAAAGTCCCAGTCATAAACAGCAATATTGCTGCTGCCGGTTGCAACAGATTTTGAGCCGTCGAATGTTACCTGTTCTAATAATGCAATAGATGATTTTGATACTGCTATCTTTGCTGTTGGCGCTGGCAATGTGTCGAAGGATGCAGAGGCTGTTTTCCCTAGAAGATTGACATCAAGCTTATTCTGGCTGCGAGTAGATGATGGAGCTAGTACATCAAATGATTCTATAGGCAACTTTATTGTATCATACAAGCTGATCACTCCAGCAGTATAGCCTAGCTCGTACAATGAAGCGTAGACTATACCTTGATCATCTACAAGCTGCAATCCAGATGCAGATAATTGGTCGGGAGAGATTATTCTTATAGGAACTATGCAATATCCTGCAGAGTCTATTTCGCAAGCATTGAAATAATTGTTTACAGCATCTGTAAATTTCTGGCCTGAGAATACAGCAATCTCGTTGAAGTATGTTGAAAAGGCTGCTTTTCTTGCTGTTATGAAATAATATGGGAGCTGGCTTGACAATGTGACATATGGGACTTGGTAATAATTGTCATTAGATGAGCCGCCATCTGCATAAACACATATGCTATATGACCTGGATTCTGGCTCTGCCAGTTTTATCTCGCATCCAACTGTCTGCAATTGATTTAATTGGTCTGGCTCTGGCAAGTCACAATTGCCAAGCTCTTCTATTTTTGCCTTAAGATTGCTGCCTGGAGATGTTTTCTCTGCCTGCACAATTACTTGTATAACGCTAGAGTTAAGCAATGGATTAAAATCAAGTTTTATATCTTCGCATCTCTCAAACTCCGGGTTTATTAATGCCCTGTCATTTGGAACATTTGTTGAAGATGATACTCCCTCTGGATATATTTGGTCTGAGAAGCTATAATCACTTGGGTTAAAGTATTGCCAATCTAATTGCCTGTCATTGCCAATGTCCAGGCTGAGGTTTTGCGCCGAGCCTGAGAATTTTATGCTAGCTCTTATTATGTTTTTGGGAATCTTAAAGCCAATAAGCTTGGATGATGTAGAAGGGACAGTCCCTGATGATGTGTGATAGACAGGCTGGGTAGATGTATATGGGATTAATGATTCGTCAAGAAGGTCCTGGATAGCCAGCTCTGCCCTCTTATTATTGTTGATGTAAACCTTGACCAATGAATCTGACTTAATTTCTCCTGCAGTTATTGTCAATGTGCCTGTTATTAACTGCGAGGTTCCATATCTTGGCTCCATCTGCAGAGATAAAGACAGCTCATTAGGCGCAATTGACCTAGAATCTATTGAATTGAATAGGAGAAATGCTAAAATAACAAATAGCACATATAGTTTATATAATCGCATGTTACCTCTCTTTTAACCTTTTACAAAAAGCTTAAGGTTAATCAAAAGTAGAATTGGCTGGATTATTTATATAATTTGCTGTTAACAAGCTTTCCTTTCTCTTGAGGAATTATCTCTGATCTAGGCCCAGAGAACTGCTTTTTCAGCTGCTTGCCCTGATGATACTCATGCAGGAAGATGGCTAGGGCAGCAACTTCAGAATGCGGCTGGCTAGTAATTGATATGTTAAAGTCTGCAAGATCATAGACTTCCGGAGGAACTTTTTCAGAGCCTATTACAATCAGGCAGTCTTTGTTTCTTATGCTGCTTATCTTATCCTGGACAGGCATGCCATACACAGTCAGATGAACAATAAGAAAATTATCTGTTTTCTTGCTCTTGATATAGCTTATAGGATCTTTTTGATATGAAATAGAGAATTTACCTCCAAAATTATCTGCTGTCTTAGTTATTGTATATTCCAGCTTGCTGTCTTTCTGGCCGGAGTAGACTATCGAATCTGCATTAAATGCGCGAGCTACTAATGCACAGTGTGTAGTTATCCTTTTATCCCTGAAAGGCCTATGGGATAATCTCAGCACTTCTATCATAATATTCTATCATAAAGAGAAGGTATTTAAAGCGTTGTTTTTTAGCTTGCTGCATGAATAAAGAGAAGATGGAAGCATTTTACAACAAGCATTACAAGACGCTTATGATAATACCAATTATCATATTTGCAATAGCTGTTGGTTTTCTATTTTTTAAATATTATAGCACCGGGGAATTTATAGCAAAAGATGTAGGCTTGTCTGGAGGAGTCACTGCCACTGTTGCAACCGACAAAGAAGTGGACATAGACCAGCTAGAAGCATTATTATCTGATAAGCTTGGAGGCAATGTTAATGTAAGAAGATTGGAAGAGTTTGGCACTGGAAGACAGGTTGGAATTATAGTAGAGGCAGGAAAGATCACTGAAGACCTTGATAGCGAGAGTGCAAGATTAAAAGAAGAGCTAGGAAACTATATTGGCATAACACTAGATGAAGAAAATTATAGCAGTGAGACTGTGGGAAGCGGTCTTGGACAATCATTCACAAGCCAGCTTTTGAGAGCTGTAGTATTCGCATTCATATTTATGAGCATAGTCGTATTCATAACGTTCAGAACATTCGCTCCAAGCATTGCTGTAATATCAGCAGCATTAATGGACATAGTAATTACTTTAGCAATAGTAAGCTATAGCGGAATGGTACTTACATCTGCAGGCATAGCAGCCTTCTTATTGATAATTGGTTATTCTGTAGATACAGATATATTGTTGACAACAAGGGCTATAAAGAGAAAGGGAGAAGGCAAGCTTTTTGACAGGATGTTTGACTCTATGAAAACCGGATTGACCATGGTTGCTGCTGCAATGGTGGCATTAACTGTTGGATATTTTGTGAGCAGCTCTTACATAATAAAAC
>CAZSRE010000006.1:17827-23469 GCA_964609195.1 Candidatus Woesearchaeota archaeon
TCATAGATGTAATAACAACCTACATGACAAACTCAGGAATACTAAAGATTTATTGTGACAAGAAGGGGATATCATGAAGATAAGGGATTTTTTCAGCTGGAGAGTAAATATACTATTGATTTCATTAATCATAGCTTTCTTGGTAATAAATCCTGCTATTGGGGATGCTAGCGGAGTTGCTATCAAGAGCATTGTGGAGAACAGCACTGCAAGCAGCGTTGGAATAAAAAACCCAGATGAATTAACATCACCTAGAAGCAGAGAGGTAATACTAAGCATAAATGATAAAGAAATTAAAGACATAAAAGATTATGTAAGTGTTGTTAGCAGCATACAAAATGGGCAGGCTGTAAGAATCAAGACAAACAAGCAGGCATATGATCCTTTTTTGAAAGATAGCTCTGATCTAGGCATAAACGTTGATAATGTAGCAAGCACAAACATAAGAAAAGGATTAGATCTTTCTGGAGGTACTAGAGTACTTCTTGCTCCTGTGGGACAGGTAACTGACCAGGATATGGTAAATGCCAGGGACACTATTGCAAACAGATTGAATGTCTTTGGATTGAGCGATGTAAGTGTTAGAATTGCCAAGGACCTTAGTGGAGACAGCTATATAGTCACTGAAGTTGCTGGAGCAAGCAAGGAAGATGTAAAAGAACTTGTTGGAAAGCAAGGGAAGTTTGAGGCGAAAATTGGGGATGATATCGTATTTATTGGAGAGAAAAAAGATGTTACTTTTGTCTGCAGGAATAATGCTGAGTGTTCTGGGGTGAGGCAGTGTAATGATGTAACTGGTGGAGCAACCTGTCAATTTGAGTTTGGAATTACATTGAGCAGTGAGGCTGCTCAAAGACAAGCAGATATTACAAACACACTAGATGTTAATCTTACACAGGGAGATTACCTGAGCAAAACCCTAGACTTGTATTTAGATGACAAGCTTGTGGATAAACTGCAGATATCAACCAGCCTTAAAGGAAGCAAGACAACACAGATAGCAATTTCCGGACCAGGGACTGGAGCAACAAGAGATGAGGCTCTGAAAGATGCACTGAAAAATATGAATAAACTGCAGACTATACTTATTACAGGAAGCCTGCCGTTCCAGCTTGAGATTGTAAAGCTAGATTCTATAAGCCCAAAACTTGGGAGCGAGTTTATCAGAAATTCATTCTTGACTGGAATATTAGCTATGATTGCTGTTTCCGCTGTCATATATGTAAGATACAGAAGATTGGTAATTGCAATACCAATGATTGCCATAATGCTTTCAGAGATTATATTATTACTAGGATTCGCTGCCTTGATCAAATATAATATAGATATTGCTGCTATTGCAGGAATAATTGCATCTGTAGGAACTGGTGTAAATGACCAGATAGTCATTGCAGACGAAGTAATGAAGGGTCAAGTAGTCCAGTCAAACTGGAAAGAAAGAATAAAGAGAGCATTTTTCGTAATATTCAGCGCTTATGCTGCAACAATAGCTGCAATGATTCCATTATTAAGGGCTGGTGCCGGCTTATTGACTGGATTTGCAATATCTACGATGGTTGGAGTAACTGTTGGAGTATTGATTACAAGACCTGCATTTGCAAGCATAATAGAAAAATTACTCAGAGAGTAAAATATATATACTAGTTTATGTGTATTGTTAAAAAGAAAAAAGAAGTGATAAAATGAAGCTAAGAAACATACTATTAGCATTATTGTTTGTTATTCCGCTTGTTAGCAGCCAGCAGTTTAGAATCGAAGATAATAACAGAGTTGCTGCTATTCCAATGAACAAAAATACGATTGTTTCTTTCTTATTCTATGGAGACAGCTATTCTATAGAATTAGGTGGTTTTGATTTTGAACATAATAGAGTAACGATTGAGATGCAGCCACAGCTTGGAACTGACATAGTAAATCTGAACGCAGCTACAAACTGGGATCTTGATCTTGACGGAGAAGATGATCTTGCTCTAACTTTAATATCTCTAGATCCTAATGAAGGATCGAATGTCAATGGGGAGAAAGGAACAGCTGTTATCAGACTTGAAAGCCTGACTCCAATACCAGAAGAGCCAACAACAGTTACAACAAGCAAGGCTGAGACTACTGCAACGACAACTGTTGCAGGCGCTGCTGTTGTTGGAAAAGATGTTTTGGGTAGCTTTGGGGGATCAACAACATGGATTGTAGCCGGAATTGTTGTAGGAGTGCTTGTCATATTATTCTTGATGAAGGATAAGATAAAGGGATTGTTCAATAAGGGTGGGGGTTCTGGAGGAAGCAGTCAATCATCCCAGACACCTGCAAATTACAGGCCTGCAAAATCATCTGGAGGAGCTGGCAAATGCCAGAAATGCGGAAGAGACCTGCAGCCAGGGATAAAGTTCTGCAATAACTGCGGAGCTAAAGTTACCCAGAAAAAAACATTCTGTCCACAATGCGGGACAGAATTCAAAGGCGGAAAGTTCTGCCAGAATTGCGGTCATAAGATGATGTGAGCTTTCTTAAAAAGAAAGTTCGCAAAGAACAAAGCTTTTAGGAAAAGGCTCGCGAAAAAGGAAAAGCTTTAGCAAAAATAAACTTTTAGGAAAATGTCAAGATTACATCTTGAGCATCGTCAAAGACATTTGTCTTTGAGAGTTTAATCAAAAAGAAATAAAAAAGGAGGTATTGGAACCAAAGGTTCTAATTGAAAAAATGGCTTTTGATAGCACAATAGTAATGTTATATGTCTTGCTTGGAGCTGTAGCAGGGATGATATATAGCCTGAGAAGAATCTTCATACTAGAAAATAAGATTGAGGCTATGGAAGAAAGGATAATGGGCGCTCTAAAGAAAAAGAGGTAGTTTTTTAAGTTTTTCTGGCATCTTGCAAGAGATGCTGCCTATAGTACATGCATTTACATCGTTGATATTAGCTGGATTTCTATATCCTTTTGTTGGATGGCAGGCAATATTTGTTTTCATAGGCGGATTTCTCATTGATGCAGACCATAACTTGTACTGCGCCTTCAATTTTAAGGACACAAGCTTCAAAAGATGTTATGAATGGCATAGGCAGGATAGGGGTAGAGACGAGCTGCATCTTTTCCATACTATGGAAGTATGGATAATATTGATCATACTAAGCATCTTTTCCAAACTAGCATTCTTGTTTTCAATAGGATTATTTTTGCACATGATGCTGGATTTCCTGAATATATATACAAATAAATTATATGGGCGGAGAGCAATATCTATAATAGCATGGACAGCAAGAAGAGCTAAGAAAAGTTTATAAGCTAAATATTATGAGCAAGATTATGAAGACTGGCTGGAAGGCGATAGTTCTTGTCTTAATTTGCACCCTAATAACGTCTGTTGCGCAGATATTCCTGAAAAAGGGAGCTGCAGTCCTGAGTTTTGATGTAATCTCGTTATTAACAAATTACAGCCTTATAATTGGAATTGTGTTGTATTTTATCGGAGCTGTGCTGCTAATAACAGCATTGAAGATGGGAGAGCTTAGCGTCTTATATCCTATTATAGCTACAAGCTATATATGGGTGAGCCTACTATCTCCTGTGTTTCTTAATGATCTTATGACCAGGTTTAAATGGATAGGAATAGCGGGAATATTCATTGGCGTTAGCTTAATCGGGGTCGGCAGCAGAAAATGACAAGCTTGTTCTCAATAATATTGGTGAATATAGCAAATGTGCTTGGAGCTATCGGAGCACTGTTCTTTAAGATGGCTTCAGATACGATAAAGCTTAATAATTTCTTCAGGAGCAGGAAGCTCATGCTTGGAGTGTTTATGTATTTTGCTTCTGCTGTCATCTATATCATAGCCTTGAAGAATGGAGACCTGACAATATTGTATCCGATGGTTGCAACTGTCTATATCTGGGTTAGCTTATTGTCATTATATGTGCTAAAAGAAAAGATGAATGTGTATAAGTGGCTAGGAATATTGGCTATACTTGTTGGAGTAAGCTTTGTTGGGATTGGCTAGCTGGCATGCACGATAATAAATGTTTTGTTTTTTCTAATATACCAAGATTATCATGACAAGACAAGTTGTTAAACCTGAACATCCTTACCACAGCTATTTCATCTGTAGACATAAGTTTTCTATAACCCCCATCTCTTTTATAGTAGAGTGTAATTGGATTTTCCACTAATTTTTTATAAAATAAATCTCCTTGCGGTTTCATATATTGAGATGTTATAGCTTTAAAAGAGACTGTAAGTATAGCTCCAAGGTCTAAATCACCTGTCAATATTGCTGAAGCATTGTCTTCATGTATTGCTTCATATATTGAATGTGCTACTATCTTTGCATCTGTGCTTTTATATGGCTTGAAATATTCTTCGTATTTTCTTGGTTTTTTTACTTTGCCTTCATATGCTATAAAATCTGTTAGCTCTGCCCATTTGGAAAGAAGAGAATTATGATTTCCAACTTTTGACTGGTTTGCAAGCTGCATTATTGAATCTATATATTCTTTTAGGATGCTGATCTGGTAATCTTTTGTAGAAACTTCTTCTGTTATTCTTTTGTGTTTTTTCTCTTCAGCGCGAAAATCTATTGTCCTGTCTAAAATAACTTCTATATGCTGTATCTCATCCAAGACTTCGGGAATTACCCTTACCTTCTCGTTCTCTAATAAGCAGATTGCATCCTTTGCTATCTTGATGTTTTCATCTAAACGGTGATCGTCTAGCACATAGATAAACCTGTCCCCAGCTGTATTGTGATGCCTCTTATGGAAATGTATTGCGCTACTATCTATGAATATTGTGCCTTCCCTATCCAGTATCTCTTCTATTTCCATATTTGTGAACCTATAAAATGCATTTATAAACCTATTGGAACTCTTTAGTCGCTGGATTAGCTGTATAGCATTCTCCCCTGTACTGGCATTTCTCGCATTGCCATCCAAACTCTTTCTTGTTTATCCTCCCCTCAGGCTCTGGAACCTTATCTGCTTTCAGATGACTGTTAAGAATGCCAAATCTTTCCAAAGATTCTTTTATTATTCCTGGATCATAGGGAATTATGAAGCTTACGCTTTTCAGGCTGTTTCTTTCTATATAAACTATTATTCCATCTCTGATTCCTGAGCTGTGCATGTATAACTGCAGCTGGGCAATATGTGGCTTTTTTGCTTCTTTAGAATAATTCAGGTTGCTGACAGATTTAACTTCCAGGATGTATATCTTTCCATCTACCCGGACAAGCAGAACATCATCCATCCTGCCAGAGATTACAAAATCCTGGTGTGTAAGAAATATAGGGCTTTCTGTTGCCAATAAATCTATATGCGGATTTTTCTCGCTTTTTATAACTTTAGAGACTAGATCATGAATAAGGTTGCCTGCCTCAAAATACTTGAGAATTTCTGGATCTGCTTCTCTCGGAATCTTGTAGGAATACCAGACTTTCCTCAGGCAATTTCCGCTGTCTGATGGATAATACTTGCCAGATGTTCTTGGCCTTACTTCTCGTTTAAGGAAGTTATCAATAAGCTCGTTAAAGTCAATCATGTAGATATAATGGCTAAAAAGTAATTTAAATCTATCTAATAAGCTTTTAGGAAAAGCTTAAGCAAAAACTAAGCAAAAACTAAGCAAAAACTAAGCAAAAACTAAGCAAAAAC
>CAZSRE010000006.1:23569-27273 GCA_964609195.1 Candidatus Woesearchaeota archaeon
GCAAAAACTAAGCAAAAACTAAGCAAAAACTAAGCAAAAACTAAGCAAAAACTAAAGAGACTAAATGAGCTTTTTGCCTGTTTTAACTTCTATAATGTGGATTACAGCAACAGGACAGGCTTCTGCAGACTCAAATTCTGCTTTAAACTCTTCTTCTGTGTATATCTCTTTCCTCATTAATGTTGCCTTGCCATCTGTATCTAAGAACCAGTTTTCAGGACGGAGAGCAACACATGCTGCTGCACCTATACAGCCTTCTCTAACATATTCTATAATATACAGAGGTTCTTTCTTTTCCTTATTGTCGTCTGCCATGGGCTAGTAGGCAATCAGACCATTTAAAAATTTATCTATGATTTGGGGTTAACATTTATATAGTATCTGTAAGGTTGATTAAAACCTATGAAACTTGTTGATAATCTTGTTAAAAAAGCAGGCAAATTTCTGCATTTAGATGCAAAATATTTTGCCAAATCAGGCAGCTATATTGTTGCAACACATTTCATAGATGGAATAATGAGATTAATTCTAAGTATAGTCCTTGCTAGAAGCTTAACTCAAATAGTATATGGACAGTTTAATTTTATATTATCTGTGCTTGGAACTTTTGGATTCTTATCATTGCAAGGAACTACAACAAGCATAGCAAGAAGCGTGTCAAGAGGCCATGATGCATCTTTAATAATGGGGACTAAAGATAGGGTAAAATTCTCGTTGTTTGGAAGCCTTGCTTTATTCATCACAGCAGGCTATATGTACTGGAGAAATGACGTATTACTCGGACATGCTTTTGTTGCGTGCGGAATATTTTTTATTCCTTATTTTTCCCTTGTTGGATTTGAATCATTCTTGATTGGAAAAAGATTGTTTAAAGAGCTTGCGATCTATAAGTCATTGACATCAATAATAGCTGTAATACCCACAATTATTGCTGCTTTTATTACAAAAGATGTTTTCTGGGTTGTTACAACTCTTATAGGAACAACATCTCTATTGAACATATTATTCTATTTTAAATCTTTTAAGTTTAGGCAAAATACTAGAGTGGATCATGATGTAATCAGATATGGCAGATATTTGACATGGGTTGGATTGACAACGGCTGTTTTCATAAACATAGACAAGCTTGTCATCACTTATTTTCTAGGATTCAAAGACCTAGCTATATACTCTGTTGCTATGATATTGCCAAGACAGTTCAAACTCATAACCAAGTCTGCAGTTTCTGTAATTTTCCCAGGCTTAGCTGCATTGAACAAAGAAGATGCTCATAAAGTGTTAAGAAAAAGACTTAAGCAGATGATTGTTATATCTATAATATTAAGCATTTTTGGTGTGTTGTTAACACCCTTTGTGATAAGATTAATTTATGGAGATGCATATAGCGGGTCTATATTCTATGCTCAGCTACTATTTGCATTTATATGGCTTGTCGTTCCTACTGCACCAATAGTGGATGGGTTGTTGCCGGCGCAGAGAAGAGGTAGAAGGTTGCTTAAGCTAAATATATACACGTATGCTATATATGCGATACTCTTGCTTGTCTTGGTGCCTAGATATGGGCTGGTTGGAGCAGTCTGGAGCTATATACTTAACAAGATGTTTACTTTTGCTTACCTGACAGCCAGTTTAAAGAATATTGAGGATTAGTATGCTATTTGTTGCCTGATAAAATTTAGTATCTTTTTTGCACGCAAATCCCATGAATAATTGGCAACTTCCTCTTTAGCCTTCAAAGCAAGACTATAAGAAGATTTGCCTGCAGCTTTTTTGATTCCTTCAGCTAATGCCCTAGGATCATCAGGGTTAACCATTATTGAATTATAATTATTTAGTATCTCCTTTGATGATGGCACATCTGTAGACACGATCACATTCCCAGAAGCCATATACTCAAACAATTTTAGTGGAGAGGTATATGTGCTTGATTGTTTATGTTCCATAGAGTTTGGCAATACTAGTATATCTGAAGATACTAGATAATCTGGAACATTTTTGTATTCTACAAAACCTAGCACAGTGACATTGTTGATACGATTAGCTGCTATGTATTGTTTAACCTTGTTTATATCTTCTGATGTGCCCCCAAGTAAGTATATGTGGAATTTATCTGTAAGATACTTAGCAGAATCAATAAGTGTGTATACACCCTTCCACTTATAAAGGTGGCCTGAGTAAAGGACTACTTTTTTTTTGTCTAGCATGTTAAGCTTTTTTCTTAACAATGATTTATCTTCTTTTTTATTGAACATATCCAAGTCAACAGCATCTGGAGCTATAATTATGTTATTACTGAGATTCTTGTAATAATCCAATATGTAGGAATTTAAAACAATGCATCCATCTAGATGCTTCATAGTCCATGGAACAATCTTATTTTCAAAATTGGTCGGCTCTCCGTGAATCTCATATATAACTTTCTTTTTGTGAATAAATCTAAACATCACCAAGAAGAATGCTGAGAAGATGTCTCTTGTGTAATAAACATCCTTCTTCAGGAAGATAGAATAAACAGTGGCTAAAAGAGAGAAAGTAATTGATTGAAGGTAGAAAAAGAATATGCCTAGATTAAGAGGCACTAGGTCTATGCTTGGCATGAATATGATCTTGAATCTTGAGCTAATATTGTATCTGCTGTAAGTTCTATCTCTAGACGATTTTGGCTTAAGAGGAACTATCAGTGTGGTTGGAGCTATCTTGTTGAATGCCTCTACCATCTTAACTACCTGGATACTATGCGCCCTGTTATGTGGCATTCTAGTATTTGATATGTAGACTAGTTTCATACTGAGTTAATCACCTTCTGAGGCTTTATATTATCAATGTTGAGTTTTTTCCACAGTAAGAACATTACAATAGAGTACATCTTTAGCATCCTTAATGATTTTCCTGGCTGGCTGTTAGACAGGCTGGAATGAAGCTTGGTAAGATAATCATGGTTGAACAAGTTTCTTGCGTCTTCTGATTCAATAAGCTTGGCTGCTATATCTTTAACTCCTTTATCCTGCCATGCTTTAAGAGGGATATTAAAGCCATGCTTCTTTCTATTAAGAAGCTCTTTGGGAATCAAATCTTTTACAGCTTTCTTGAACAATGGCTTTGTTAATTCTCTAGAGGAACCAGATGCCAGTATATTTTGAGGCATTGAAAATGCAAAACTTACAAGGCTTTCATCCAAAAGAGGAACTCTTGCTTCTACTGAGTTAGCCATCGACATATTATCTGTAAGAGACAGCATCAAATCTGGAATCCAATGCTGCATGTCGGCATATCGCATCTTATAGATCATATTGCCATTTTTAATCATTAATTTTGATATAGGGCCTATTGAGGAGATATCTTTTATCCTATCTTTTGCATCGTTTAAAAGCAATGATTGCTTCTCTGCTTGATTGAACAAAGTTAATCCTTTGAGATAGCTAGATCTGTCATCGCTTGAAACATATTGGAATGATTTAATCAATCTTGAATCAGATTCAAATTTTAGAATTGAATTTACAACTGTCTTAAATGGAAGGAACTTCCTGAGCCTGCTTCTTAAGAGCATGTCATAATATCGATGATAGCCGAAGAACAGTTCATCTCCACCATCTCCGGTAAAGATAACTTTTACATTTTTTTGTCTTGCTAACTTTGAAAGATGATACAATGGCAAGCTTGTTTCAAACGCTATTGGATTATCCAAATGGTAGATTATCTCAGGG
>CAZSRE010000007.1:0-3148 GCA_964609195.1 Candidatus Woesearchaeota archaeon
TGTCAGATTTGTAAATAATTTTTTTATCATATTTACTCCAAGCCATTTCAAGTCATCAAGAATCCAGCCATACGCCTCTTTCACAGGAGGCTTTACCTTTCCAGGATCTGTATCATCATATCTTAGTATATATTTCCCCTTGTACTGCTCAACATAGAACCAGTTCAATAATGCTGGACGAGCATGTCCCAAAGACAAAGGCCCATTAGGATTTGGAGCAAATCTCATAACAACCTTTCCAGCCACATTCTTAAGTTCTGGCAGTTTCCTGACCTCTATTTTCTTCTTCTCTTCCAGCAGCTCAGGCGCAATCTCTTCCAGTCTCTTTCTCTGCTCTGCAATAGGCATAGAATTGACCTCTGCCACAATATCATCAGCAAGCTTGTTTAGCTCGCTTCCAAGCGCTCTCAGGCTGGGATCTGCAGCAATAACCTTACCGATTATAGAGCTGCTGCTTGCCTTGCCATTATACCTTATAGCATTCTGCAGGGCAAACCTCAATATCAAATCAGAAGCTGTCAACGCCATAAGTATAGGATTTTAGCTAGATTTAAATAACTTACGTTAGCCAATCCTTTTCTTTAGCTCATTATCTTCATCATACTTGCATTCTCTCATGACAGCATTCTCCAGCCAGCCAGCATCTTTAACAGGCAAAGAATACATCCCTAGAGAAAGCAAAGAAGCAGCAGCTAATAATCCCAGCTTATAGCTCTCTTTTTTGTTAAAGTCTTCATAAGTTACAAAGTAAACATTGCCTAATCTGTACATCTTCCAGGTTATAGCAGTCATATTTTTAAAGTTATCCTATATAAACAACATCAAATACATGTCAATAAACCTTATATAGCCATTATAACCAGTTTATAGCTGGAAAAAGCTTTATATATAAGCTATAACATATATGTTACTAAATATATATTATAATATAGAGAGGTACGTAAAATGAAACAAATAATATTAAATAATAAGATGGCTGCGAAGAGATTGCATGAGTCAGTAAGAAATCATTTAATAGCTCGTGGAATTAATCCAACAGACTATGTTAGATTTTATTTCAGAGATGGAGAAGTTTTAATTAGTGACATTCCAATGAATGGACAGCTAGAAGGGATAGTTGCTAAAGCTCTACCGCAAGGCAATTATAGGATAAAAGAGTACGATTATTCAGGAAACTAAGATGACACAATTCAACCACGGCCCAGGAACATTAGAATTAGGAAAGAAACCTACAAGAGCTGAAGCAATAACTCTTGCAACATTATTACTTGGAGTATACGCAGGAATGGCTGGCATGCTAATTTATAGGGAAAATAAACAAACTAGAGACATATATGAACATGTTAACAAAGCTCATATAATTGAAACTTATAATCCAGCAGAAGCAAGACCATGGGACTACTGCAGGAACGAAAATCCTAGAAACACTCCTAAAGGCGATGCTTTCTACGATGCATGCTTACAGAGATTATACCAAGAAAATCAAGGCTTGAAAGAGGGCAGATACTTGCCAAATTTAAAGGTTCCAGATATAGATGGAAATGGTAAAGTCTCAAGCAGGCACTAAGATGAGAGACATATACACATATCATAAGGATGGAAGTATAGAAAAGATAGAAAGATTAGTACTTCCGGAAAGTCCAGGACATGTAAAGGCTTTGGAAGAGAAACTAGAAGAATACAAATCAAGAATAGTAATATTAAATTCTGAACATGTTCTTCCAACTGCACATGTGTTTCTTGAACAGACATACAAAGCCAAGGTGTTAAGCAAGGTCATTAATCAATGGCAAGTTGATGTTGAAGAGCTCTATTCGCAAGCAGAAAAACAAGAAAACTTCAATAGTATGATTTACGAAGATGTTATTCGCGTAATCTATGATTACCTAATAACCAAAGGCCAGAACTTATATGGTGGAACAGGCTTGAAAGTTCCAGACCTAAACTCAAACGGTAAAGTTGGAAACTAAGATGAGCAAGCTCAAAACAGCAATTTCAGCCGCAGGTTTAGCACTTGCATTAAATGGCTGTTCACATCCAGAACCAAAGACAGTCAGGTTAAATGACTGGGTAGTCACAATATCTGAAAATGATAAAGGCGAGAATCTCAGAATGCATCCAGAAAACATGGATGGAGATAAATGCTATATAGAAGCCCATAATTTCCACAAATATTACAACCAGAGACGCGGAAAGTACATGGAAACATTCGATGGTGTGAAATTCCATCATGAAGGCAATCCTGTATGCGCATCAAAGATTGCATTGTATCAAGACAATAGTGCTATTATTGACATTTACGAGCATGCTAGGAAAGCCGAGCCAGAGAATAAGTGAGATAAATGACACCAACAGATCAAAAAAGATGCAATATGATAGAGTCTAAAATGATCTCTATGGAAAGCAAAGTGTTCGCTGTTGGAGGCATTCTATTAGCAACTACTCTTGCAGTTAAAGGCATAGAGTCACTAGTATCAATAATAGATAATAGAGAGCGCACAAAGCAATTGATATATTCTGCTCCATACATAGAAATTCCTGCACAAGAAGGCAGAGATTATTCAAATTCAGAGACTTTCCGCCCTTATTTTGAAAATGAGGCAATAAAGAAAAGCAATCTGGCATGGAGATGTTATGTTGATGAAATATACACAATAAATCCTGGATTAGGGACAGGAAAATACAAAACAATTAAAATGATAGACCCAGACAGAAATGGAGAGGTAAAAGAAAATGAAATACAGTAAAATAAAGCAAAAAGTAATCAAGCCTGGTAAAGGCTCCATAAAGAATACAATACTCGGATGCAGCCTAGCTACATTACTAGGGTCTGGATCAGTTGTTCTTTACAATCAATATGAAAAAGCATTGGATAGAATAGTTGATTCTGCAAAAATGCTTCCTGCCGAGAATAAAGTGGATGATTATTGGTCATATTACAATGGAGAGAACGTCATTCATACATCAGGAGTATGGCAAAGATACAATGAGAAGGTTAAAAAGGCAAACAGCAACAGAAGGCCTTATCAGCCAACATTGCTGCCAGACTTAGATGCAGACGGAGAACTAAATCAATATTACTCATCTGGAGACAGCTTGGTAGACCATCTTGACGGTATCGTCGCGGCCGGTGGTGGGGCCCTTGACC
>CAZSRE010000007.1:3158-4448 GCA_964609195.1 Candidatus Woesearchaeota archaeon
TTATCATTCTGGATTACACAAGGAAAAGATAGATTATCTTACATTGCCAGAAAATACTTCAAGAGTAAGTCTTTTAGAAGATACTTTAAAAGATCATCAAGAATCATTGCCTGGACTTGTCAACATATGCCCACCAGACGAGCCTGCCTTATTAATGACAATGTATCAGGCGCAGATAATAGATTGGGTATTGAAAGAGAAGAATGTTAATACCTCTGGTCTATTGACTTTCGCATCTAAGCAAGATTTCTTTAACAGAGAGATTTATGAAGAAGCTATTAGGATAGTTTATGATCTATGCAACACAGGCGGAAAATACACTACTCCATCAAGCTGGGTTAAATGATTTTGCTAATAGAAAGTAATTTATATCTTATTTTTCAAAGTTTTATTGATGCAACAATTTAGAATCTTAAATTCTAAAGAAACAAAAGAAATTCTCAGGTTGCTGGAAAAGCAATTTTCGTTTAAAAACAAGCTAGAATACGCATTTTTAAAGAATAAAGAAGACCTCTATTTAATCAGCAGGGGCATAGCCAAGATAGATACTAAAAAGTTCAGGATCAACAACCTTGGCTTGTATTTTGGAGAGATTAAGAACAATATCATTCGTTTATCAATAGAAGCCAGCCAGTTAATTGGCGAGAAATCTGGGAAAAATATATTAACTCTAGATGACGAGCAGGTATTATACTGGATAGCAGGTGATAATGTTCAAATAGAAACTGGTTTGAAAGGCTATGTGTTGATAAAGCACAAGCAGGATTATCTCGGCTGCGGTTATGTTAAGGATAAGACATTAATCAATTATGTTCCTAAGGAGAGAAGGTTAAAATTAAAGGCGGTGTCTTAACCGGGCAGTTTTCGAGAGGTATCTCTGGAAGTGTCCGGGAGGTTTCGAGAAAGTATCGGGTAGGTATTGAGAAGGTTTCGTGGAGGTTTAGAGGGATGTTTCGAGGGAGGTTTCGAGGAGGTATCGGAACCTTGGTTCTGATTATGATAGAAAAAATATTCAAAGAGGGAAGAGAAGGAAGGATTCCGCCAGGCCAGATTAAAGTACCCAATTTATGTGTCTTGTATTACAGAGATGTTCCAGAGTTTAATGAAAAAACATGGCAGCTGAAAGTTACAGGAGAGATAGCACACCCAAAAGAATATTCCTGGAAAGAATTCCTCAAGCTCCCAGAATCCAGCCAGGTTTCTGATTTTTCATGCGTGACCCGCTGGACAAAACTGGACAACAAATGGACAGGGATCAAGTTTAAAGATTTCTGCAAGATGGTAAAGCCG
>CAZSRE010000007.1:4458-25664 GCA_964609195.1 Candidatus Woesearchaeota archaeon
GAATGCATGGATGACTACACAACCTCATTATCTTTGAAAGAGTTATTGACAATAGGGAAAGGGAAAGAAGGAGCTAAAGATGTCATGCTTACATACAAGTATGAAGATGCATGGCTAGAGCCATCTCATGGAAAGCCATTAAGGGCAATAGTCCCATTCTTATACGGCTGGAAGTCGGCAAAATGGCTTAGAGAGATAAGATTCACAGAGAAACAGGAGATTGGCTACTGGGAAAAGAACGGCTACCATAATCATGGCGGTATCTGGAAAGAAGAAAGGTACAGTTAACCTAATTATCGTAAATTCTAGATCTTTTATCTATTTTAGTAACAAGAATAACCTTCTTTGATTCATCTAATAAGTATAATGCTCTATAATCTCCTATTCTATAGCGAAATACTTTCTCATTATCTTCTCTGCCAATGAATCTTGCATCGCTGGGTATTGGATTTTGTTCTAATCTTTTCAAGCTTTTCTTAATTCTTTCTCTTAAACTGAGGTCAAGTTTGTCAAGAAATTTCTGAGAGTGTTGAGAAAGGTCTACAAAATACATTTGAAGCTACAACCTTCTTGTTTTTCCTTCTTTCAAATCTTTTTTAGCTTCTTTTATTGAATTTAAATCATCCTCGGTTAATGTAATGTCCTCAATATATTCTCTTACATAATTCATATCTACTTGTAGCTTAGCTAGCCTTTGCATTATTTCTTTTCCATTTATCTTTACTTCAGTTTCCATATTATGCATATGATAATCATATATTATAAAGTTTTCTATTTCGCTATATTTAAATACAAATCCCTATCTTACGATTCTATGAACATTGCTCCGTCAGATAAAGAAGCCAAGAAAATAAACGATGTTGCTAATGAGATAATCTCTAATATAAGGCTAAAAGATACATCTATAATCCTGGGAGGCTCAGGAGCAAAGAACACATGGCTTTCCGACACGCATGACATAGACATTTTTGTAAAGTTCAACTATGCAAAATACAATGACAAGAGCGATAAATTATCAGACATCCTTCATAAGAGCCTGAAAAGCAAATTTAAAGACCTACTTAGATTACATGGCTCTCGCGATTATTTCCAGATAAAATACAAAGGATATAACATAGAGATAATACCTATATTAGATATAAGGACATATGCAGAAGCAAAGAACATCACAGATGTTTCTCCATTGCATGTAGAATGGGTTGGAAAGAACATAAAAGGCTTGTCAGATGACATTCGCAAGGCAAAGCTTTTCTGCATAGCAAACAATCTTTATGGAGCAGAATCCTATATAAAAGGTTTCTCAGGCTATGTGCTTGAGATTCTGATAATACATTATGGCTCATTCCTTGATCTATTAAAAGGAGCATCAAAATGGAAGCCAAAGGAAGTTATTGATATATATGGTGTGCATAAGGACCCTTTTTCAGATTTAAACATATCCAAGATCCAGTCTCCCTTAATATTGATAGACCCTGTCCAGCCAGACAGGAATGCATCTGCTGCTTTATCATTTGGGAAATACGAGAAGTTCAGGCATCTGGCAATAGAATACCTGAAGCATCCTTCCGAAGATTTCTTCAGGCACAAGCCATTCACAAAGCAATCTGTATCAAAGAAATTCAAGGGCAAGGAAATCATAATGTTAGAAGCTGTGTTAAAGAAAGACAAACCAGACATAGCCGGAGCTAAGGTTCTGAAAGCATTTGAGCATCTTGGCAAGTCATTGCTAAAGAATGAGTTTATCTTGGTTCATGCAGACATTCAATTCAGTAATAAAAAAGCAATCATGTATTATGCAATAGAAAAAAGAAAATTATCTTTATACAAGAAGCATTATGGTCCTCCATTAGATAATGAAAAGCATCTTCAGGCTTTCAAAAAAGCATGGAAAAACAGTAAGATAGAGCAGGAAGGCAGCAAAGTCTATGTTAATGTAAAAAGAGACTATCTTAATCCATTGCAGCTGGTAAAAGACATGGTAAAATCAAAAGATGTTAAGAGCCTTGCATCAAAGATAAAGATAATTTAAAATGCCAAGATTAGACCAAAAACAGGTTGCAGCTATAAAAGACCTCTATTTTCATAAAATAATGTTGGTTTCTGACATTGCCAAAAAATTAAAAATTCCGTACTCAACAGTCTATTCTTATACTAGAGTTATCGATAGAGGTTTTAAGAGCAGGAAAGATCATTTAGATTTTTTAGCTAGAAAGCGTGGTTATGAGTCAGATGCAGACTACCGAAAGCATCTCATACTAACTAGCTATGAATCAGTAACAGCTTATCATAATCAACGTGCAATCAGTAGGGGCTTTTCTTCTTGTACTGATTACAAGAATTATCTAGCAAGGAAAAATGACTTCAAAAGCCTTAGTGCTTATCAGGAAATGCTAGCCAAAAGAGCAGGCTTTAAATCGAGGCACAGCTATAATGAGTTTCTGGCTATACGCCGAGGTTTTAAATCTTATAAAGAATACTCTGACTTTCATGACAAGCAGAAACAGCAGAAACAGCCATATAGGGAATTAAGTGATGTTATAAGAACAAAATTAAAAGAACTTAACAAACCACAAGAATGGCTTGCATCCATGCTTAGCGTTTCCAAAGCAGCAATATACAAGTATATGTCAGCAAGGGCTATTCCAAGAAAAGATAAAAGAGAAATGCTTTATCAAGTGCTTAATATAGATGGCAGTAATCTTGAAAGCCTTATCCAGCAGCTTGCATAATGCTCTATAAAATAGAAGAATTTATTAACCAGCTATCAAGAGTAGAATTGATTAAAATGGTATCAGTTAAACAAGGCCAGTCAGCTCCAAATTTCAAGCTTAAAGATACATATGGAAAAGAGCATAGTTTAAAAGAGTATAAGGGAAAAAAGATAATCCTGTATTTCTATCCGAAAGACAACACGACAGGCTGCACCATAGAAGCCTGCGAATTTAGAGACTGCTATAAACTATTCGAAGACAAGGGTGCTGTTATCCTTGGAGTTTCAATGGACGATGAGAAAAGCCACAAGAAGTTTATAGACAAGCATGATCTTCCATTTATCCTATTAGCAGATGTTAATGGGGAAGTCTGCGGCAAATATGGGGTCTATGGAGAGAAAAGCTTCATGGGTAAAAAGTATATGGGAATATACAGGACAACTTTTCTGATAGATGAAAAAGGAAAAATACTTAGAATATTCGAGAACGTCAGGCCAGCTGGCCATGCAAAAGAGATTCTAAATCTACTATAAATAAAAATAATTACTAAGACAATTAAACAAAGACATAAAGGAGGAATAAGAATATGGTAGGATTAAAATATGATGAAGATGATCCATTATATCAGAGGATAATGGGAGCGAGAGATAAATTAATAGAGCTTGGTGTTGACACGCCATTGATGCATCTGATAGAGATTAACAGTTCTGGTATACATCCAACAGATAAGTTCTTCCAATTCTACTCCCCAGGATATGACCTTGACAAGGTCAAAAAAGACGATAAGGTAAGGATAGACAACCTGAATAAATACGTAGTAGATCTTGAAAATATGATAGGTTGGAGGACTCGCAGGCCTAGAGGAACTATCTAAAATAGAAAACCGAAAAATATATAAAGCTCTTTTTTCTTTCTTATCTAAAGAGTTCTGAAACAATTAAGGTGGACTAAGTGGAAAACAAATTGGAAAACAAATTAATGAAAACAGGAACAACCACAATAGGCTTAGTCTGCAAAGACGGTATAATCTTGGCAGCCGATATGCGTGTTACTATGGGCAACATAGTGGGAAATAAAAGGTTTGACAAGGTGTACAAGATAACAGATAATCTCGCTTTAACCACAGCAGGAACAGTATCAGATGTCCAGCTCTTGATGAAGCTGATCAAGGCTCAGTTAAGTCTTAACAAGATGAGGACAAAGAGAGACGCTAGTGTAAAAGAAGCTGCTAATCTTATAGGCATGCTAGTATATGAGAACATAAGAAAGTTCTCGACCATCCCAGGAATAACAGGATTCTTGCTTGGAGGCAGAGATCACACAGGACTTTATCTTTATGAGATAGCTCCAGATGGATCTGTTATAAAAGCAGATGACTACGTGACAGACGGCTCTGGCATGGTCATGGCAGTTGGGGTCCTAGATACTCTGTACAAGCCAGGAATGTCGATAGATGAAGGCATAAAGCTGGCTGTTAAGGCAATCAACGCATCAATACAAAGAGACACATACACAGGAGAAGGAATAAACGTTTGGACAATAACAAGATCAGGGGTAAAGAAAGCCCTGACAAAAGAATTAGATACAAACATTACTGTATAATTCTATTTTGAAAGACTAAACAACCTGGATTAAAATGGTGGACATATTACAAGAAGTACTAAAGCACTTACCAGAATCAGCTAAAATTGCAGAGCTCGGTTTTGAAGGCGCTAACATTGTACTTTATACAAAGAACAGGGAATTCTTCATAAACAATGAAGGTATAATAAAGCAGATAGTTGATACTATAAAAAAACGTGTAGAGCTCAGATGCGATCCTGCCATTACAATGGACCAGGAAGAAGCAGAAGCAGCAATCAAGAAGATAATTCCTGAGGATGCAGGCGCAGACAACATTACGTTTGATCCTCAGCGTTCTCGTGTTATCATAGAAGCAGAGAAGCCGGGAATTGCTATTGGAAAGTCTGGAGAAGTTCTTAAAGAGATTAAGAAAGTAACTCTATGGACGCCATCAATCCGCAGAACTCCAGCTATACGCAGCAAGATTATTGAGAACATAAGGCATGTATTATACGAGAATAATGATTACAGGAAGAAATTCTTGGATGGTGTTGGCAGAAGAATATACGGAGGCTGGACTACAGAGAAAAAACAAGAGTGGGTAAGGCTTTCTTTCTTAGGTGGAGCAAGAGAAGTTGGAAGATCATGCATTTTGTTGCAGACTCCCGAATCAAAAGTATTGCTGGACTGCGGCATTAATGTGGCAGGCACAGACTCAGATGCCTATCCTGTTTTAGATGCTCCAGAGTTTGATATCAAGAAATTAGATGCTGTCATATGCAGCCACGCTCATTTGGATCATTCTGGATTCATTCCTTTCCTTTATAAGATGGGATTCCGCGGACCAACATATTGTACAGCTCCTACAAGAGATATTTCTGCATTGCTGGCTCTCGATTATATCAGCGTAGCCGCGAAAGAAGCTAAGAAAGGAATCTATTCATCTACCGATGTTAAAGAGATGGTAAAGCATACAATATGCCTGGATTTTGGAGAGGTGACAGACATTACTCCAGACTTAAGGATGACATTATACAATTCGGGCCACGTACTAGGCTCAGCTCAGACTCATATCCATATAGGCAATGGATTGCATAATTTCCTTTACACAGGAGATATGAAGTTCGCAAAGACAAGACTATTAGACGAGGCTGATACCAGCTTCCCAAGGCTGGACACAGTTCTGGTAGAGGCTACATATGGAAGCAAAGACGATATCTTACAGTCAAGAAAAGAAGCAGAAGATGACTTGCTGAAGGCGATAAAAGACGCTATTGCGCGTGGAGGCAAAGTATTAATTCCCGTACTTGGAGTAGGAAGAGCGCAGGAAGTAATGGTTATTGTACATGATGCTATAAAGCGCGGATTATTAGACAAGATTCCAGTATACGTGCAGGGTATGGTATGGGACGTTACAGCCATCCATACAGCATATCCAGATTTCCTGAACAGGGACATAAAGAAAGCGATATTCCATCGCGACCAGAACCCATTCCTAGATCCTATATTCAAGAGGGTGGCTGGAATGAAAGAACAGAAAGAAGTCATTGAAGAGGTAGGACCATGCTTGATACTTGCAACATCTGGAATGCTGCAGGGCGGAGCATCTGTTACTTATTTCAAAGAGCTTGCAGACAATCCAAAGAATATGCTTGTGCTTGTAAGCTATCAGGGTAAGAACACTCTTGGCCATAGGGTGCAGGCTGGAGAGAAAGAGATAATGGTATCTGGAAACAATAGTAAGCCAGAAGTGATAAAAGTGAACCTGGAGATTAGAAGAATAGAAGGATTAACCGGCCACTCAACCAGGAACCAGCTTACTAGCTACATCTATAATCTAGATCCAAAGCCAAAGAGAGTCATTACAAACCATGGAGAAAGCAGCAAGTGCCTAGACCTGGCTTCAACAATTCATAAGCTAAACAAAATAGAGACAAATGCTCCTAAAGTCCTGGAGTCTCTAAGGATAAAATAACTATTAAAAACGACTTGGAAGACCTTCTTTTAGATAAGCTTGGCAACCCATTATATGCTATTAGGATGCAGTTAAAGTTTTATGAAAAGACAGAAAATAAATTACTTTTATCAGAAATCCCCAATCTTAAAGAGGAATTCTATTCATCTATTGATTCGTTAGTCAGCTCTAGTTTCACACCAACTAAAAAAATCAGCAAAGAAACTATCTCAGCATTCTACAGATACAGAGAACTTGATTGGACATCTCAGAATACAATACAAAAAGTAGAAGGTTATCTTTATTCTCTAAAGTCACATTGATATAGTAAACTATATAAATAGTTACTTATGGATAGTAACATATGGCGATATTTAACAACATGACTCAGAAAGCTATTTTGTTCGCTATGATAAGCTTATTATTTATGGCAGGCTGGTTTTCAAGCACAGTATATAGCAATTACTCTTTCAATGCACAATCACCATTCGCAGCAAGTAAAGATAGATTATCACCTGCTGATCATGTAAAAGAAAGCCAGATTAACGTCTTTAAAGACAAGATAGTAATAGACATCAATAACGCAATATGGGCAAGGTACACAGATACTAACTCTATGGATCCTTTATTTGACAAAGGAGCCAATGGGATAGAGATAGCCCCAGGTTCTCCTGACGACCTGCATATAGGCGACATCATAGCATATAATGCAGCCTGGACAGATGGAGTAGTCATACACAGGATTATAGACATTGGCAATGATGAACATGGCGTATACTTCATAACCAAGGGAGATAATAACCCTGTTCAAGATCCTCAGCCAGTAAGGTTCTCACAGGTAAGATATGTCCTTATAGGCATCATCTATTAGGCATATAGGCCCTATTGATTCTAACGAAAAGTATATATATTACATATACTAACTATATTATACGAAAAAGTCTTTATAAATATGTGGGGGTTTAGACTAAAATGAAAGAATTTCAATGTGAATCATGCGATGCTATCTACACCTTAGACTCTGGAAATATTCCGCCTGCTATGGCTTGTACATGCAGGAACAAGAGTTTCAAGGCAACAGTAAGAAGCATTCTTCTAGACGCAAACTAATTAGTTTTTTATCATGGATAACCTAGAGCACAAACTAAAACAGGGCATGCTATATAAGCAGACTTCTAAGCCTGAAATAGATTATCTAGGCAATGATATATCATTTAACAGAGAAACAAAAGATTTCTACATCATATTAAGCTACAGACCTAGAAAAGATTATAATTCCTAAGCTCTCAAGCAATACAGCAGGGGCTGTAGGCTAACCTGGCTAGGCTTCGACCTTCGGGTAAACTTTTGAAAAAGTTTAATCAAAAATATCAGAATTTTGGTTAAGTTTTTGCTAAAAGGTTAAGGAAAAGGTCGAGATCCCGGTTCAAATCCGGGCAACCCCATAGAGCATTTATAAAAAGCTCAAAGAATAAAAACTTTCTTTCCAAGGTTTCTTTTTTAAAGAAAGCTTTGCCAAAAATGAACCACCCCATCCTAAATAAGGAAAAATTAATTAAATACCGAAATTCCAATATAGGTTATGAAAGAAAGAGAACTGCCATTAGGTGTTAGAATAGTTTCTATCTTGAATTACATTAGTTCTTTTATATTATTGATATGGGGTATATTTCTCGTTGTAACAGCCACAGCAGCTAAATGGTTATTTATAATTGTAGCTATAATCTTTATATTGACTGCTATTTTGCAATTCTTCGCAGCTCGTGGACTAAATAGAGGCAAGAATTGGGCAAGATATACTTCTATGGCCTTGGCAATAATAATAATCTCATCAAGCATAGAGTTTGTTTGGCTAGGCCAGACAATCTATATTCTCTCAGCCTTATTGTACTTTGCGATATTACTCTATCTTATGTTTAGTTATAAAGTAAAAAAATTCTTCGGCTAAAACAACAAACCAGCAAAATAACCAGCAAAGCATCCAGCTGCAATAAATGGCATGGCAGGATAGAACTTGTTCTTTTGTCCGGCTAATAACAGCCAGAGCAGAGCAATAGAAACAAACAAAGTAACTGTTAATGCCTGCAGCCATCCATACTCAACAAGCATAACTCCTGAAAATAATAATGGAAACCCTATATCTCCCCCGCCAAGTATAGCCATATGCTCTTCTTTCTTCCCATAAGGAATTAATAATCCAGCAAATATCTTCAGGTTAGTCTGGAACTTCGCAAGCTTAATCATATGCTTAGTCTTCCATACAGCCCAGCCATCATATATTGCTATAAGTATAAGCAATATAGATATTGACAATACGCTTAGCACAGGAACAAATATAGCAGCAAATCCTCCATAAATAAATAGCTCGGAGAAATTATGCGCAATTACATTCTGCCTGAATGTCTTGAGATAAGCTAATATTAATCCCATTACTAATGCAATATTCTGATTGACAAATGCTCCAAAAGCAATTATCAAGGTAAGCCAGACACTCAGGAAAAACCAGAACTTCCATAATTTTGCCGCTTTAAATTTGGCCATTATTATAGCTATTAATGTGGCAATTAATATGATCGCAAACATAGGAATGTAGCTTGTTTCTTTCTCAAACTGAGGCCTTTCAATATCATATGGAAGGTTTTCTATAGTAGTATATCTTTTTGTTATATACAACCCGATTAATTGTGCTCCAATGAACAATCCAAGCAGAAGAAAAGTAACCTGCAGAGTATGCTTCATATAATAATGATTTTATTCTAACATATTTAAGTCTTTTGAAAAAACAATAGTATTAAAAATATCTTATCATTTCTATTATCGTGGAAAAGTTCAAAGTTACTCCTTGGGAAGTCTCTGGCAAGGTAGATTACATCAAGCTTATTAAAGAATTCGGCACAGAGCCTTTGACAGATAGTTTAATTGCAAGATTAGAAAAGCTGGCCGGCAGCAGTCATTTCATGCTTTCAAGGAAAATATTCTTCTCTCACCGTGATCTTCCATGGCTGTTGAATGAATACGAGAAAGGAAACAAATTCTATTTATACACAGGCCGCGGCCCATCCGGCCATACTCATATTGGCCATATGCTGCCCTGGATTCTTACTCGCTGGCTTCAGCAGAGATTTAATGTAAAGGTCTATTTCCAGCTTACAGACGATGAGAAATTTGTCCATAAGCAGGATTTGTCCTTAGAAGAGACGAACAGGCTTGCATATGAGAATGCACTTGATTTTATCGCTCTAGGCTTTTCTCCAAAAGACACAACAGTAATAGTTAATACAGACCATGCCAAGACATTATACAAGCAAGCATTAAAGGTAGCAAAGAAAATAACATTCTCGACAGCAAAAGCAACTTTTGGCTTTAATGACTCAACAAATATTGGCTTGATATTTTATGCTAGCATGCAGGCAGTCCCGGCATTCCTAGAATCTATAAAGCAAGGCAAGAATGTTCCTTGCCTAATCCCGCATGGAATAGATCAAGACCCATTTTTCAGACTAGCAAGAGATGTCCTGCCTAAGCTAGGCTATTACAAGCCGGCAGCCCTCCATAACATTTTCCTGCCAGGATTATCTGGCAATTTCAAGATGTCATCGTCTATGGGTTCTGAAACAGTTTTTGTCTCTGACAACCCAGAGCTTGTAAAGCAGAAGATACTGAAATATGCATTCTCTGGCGGCCAGGCAACTGTAAAAGAGCATAGGAAGCTGGGCGGCAATCCCGATGTAGACATAAGCTATCAATGGCTGTATTGTTTCTTTGAAGACGATGATGCAAAGATAAAAAGAGTATATGACAGCTATGCCTCAGGCAGCTTGCTAACTTCCGAGCTTAAAGAGCTTCTTGCCGAGAAGATAATCAATTTCTTAAGGCATCATAACAATGCCAGGGAAAGAGCAAGAAAGAACATCCATAAATATCTTCTTAAAGAATAGTATTGCATATCCAACAGAAAGTTATATATATTTGTTTTATTAAGCCTTATGTGAATAAATGAGGTGAATAAATGAACAAAAAAGCAAGATATGTTATCTTTGTTGCGCTGTTAGTTTCTATAGCTCTTATAGCTGTTAAATCCTTTGCAGCTCCGGCACAGTGCAATGATAGGCGAGACAATGACGGCGACACTTTAATAGATTATCCGGCAGATCCTGGATGCTCATCAAAGCAGGATAATGATGAGACAGATCCAGTGACTACGACAACAAGCACATCCACTACGACAATACCAGACTCATGCAATGACACAGACGGAGGATTTGTACCTGGTGTTTATGGATCAATATATGGTAACTTCAACGGCAATCCATATATCTATAATGACACCTGCATAACAAGTGCAACATTAAACGAGAGAATATGTTCTGGAAGCAGTCCATTCAGTCTGCCATATAACTGTACAACAACATGTCAAAATGGTGCTTGCACTTAATTTCTCTTTTTTTCTCTTTTTTCAAATAATTTATAAATCTTAAAGTCTTATTAGGCATATGAAGATTCCAGAGAACATTATCAATCCCAATGTCAGGATAAAGCCTAGGCAAGCATTAACATTGTTCAAGGCAATCAAGGAAATAGGCTCGCAATTCTCAGGCAACTCTCCTCCCTCTGTATTCATAGGCAGCAAGCTCCCGTATCCTAAGGTGAATGTGGGAGTTCTCTCGCCTCCAGAAAAGATAGAAAATGTCTGGCTTTATGATGCAGAGAATTACTGGGCAGAGCATAACTATACGATAGATGATGTGATTAATTTCCGCTCATCCTTAATCAATTCCAGATTCAGGACAAGTGTTTATTATGCAAAAGAAAGAAATAAACTATTAGAGCTGTCTCAGGAAATAGCAATGGCAGCTCGTCCTGTAGATCTTGAGATCAATCTTAAAGACAAGATAAAATTCAAGCTTGATTACAACAGCATTACTCTTCCTATGGGTCCAAGAGCAAATCTGCAGAAGCTTAGGATTACTGAAAACACAGAGATAGCTCAGAAAGTGGAAAAAGTTGTGTCAGACACAGACCTTAAGGCAAATGATGCTATCAATTATCTTTACAAGAATAAGTTTGATGAGAATACATTATCACAGCTCCTTTCTATTGGAGTTCTTGGAATTAAGAAGAACAGGAAGCTTGTCCCCACTAGATGGTCTATAACTAGCGTAGATGATATGCTTGCAAAAAGCATGATTAAATCAATAAAAACATATGACACAATAGATTCCTATACGTTATTCTTCGGTCATTTTCTTGGCAATTATTTCATGATAATGCTATTTCCAAGGATTTTCAGCTATGAACTGTTCGAGATTTACGTTCCTGGTTCATCCTGGAATCCTGGTACAGAGATAGCTGCATCCACAGACTATGAAGACGTGTTTGGCAGGAAAGATTATGCTTCCAATACTGTCGGAGGATATTATGCAAACAGGCTGGCAGTTACAGAATATCTGACAAAGATAAAAAAACAAGCATCTATACTGACAATAAGGTTCGAAACTCCAGAATACTGGAAAGCGCTTGGAGTCTGGGTTGTAAGAGCAGCATCAAGGAAAGCTATGCTAAGCAATCCTATTAAATTTGATTCCATGGGACCAATGTTAAGCTACATAAGAGAATTGTCCAGCAAAAGATTCAGTTATGACATAGATTATCTGCTTGGAAAAAGCAAGTTGTTAAAGTCAATAAAAGAGCAGCCAACACTATTCGATTTCTAAGCGCCGGCATACGCAAGTTTGAGATCTGGATTAAGCAGCCTGCAGTAGAGAACAAAGCTAACAAGGAAATAATAAGCATCCTATCAGGTCATTTAAACATTAATAAAAGCAGGATTAAACTAGTAAAAGGCAAAACTTCAAGATATAAGCTATTTGATATAATTACCGTTTAGTAACGAAAGGTTTATAAGGATTTTTATCTGTCTACTTATATGATAATGAAAGAAGAATTCCTTAAAAAAATCCGTTCAGCATTTAACCTTAACATTTACGAAGCAAAGATCTGGACAGCATTATTAAGCAAGGGCGTAGCGGCAGCAGGGGAGATCTCAGATATTTCTAACGTCCCTAGATCAAGGACTTATGATGTTCTGGAAACATTGGAAAAGCGCGGTTTTATAATAATGAAACTTGGCAAGCCGATAAAATATCTTGCAATAAGTCCAGAAGACATCCTGAAAAGACTAAGGAAAAGAATAGAGAAAGAATCATTATCAAAGTTGGAAAATCTCGATAACGTTAAGCAGACAGAGCTGTTTAATGAAATACAGCTTCTGCATAAGAATGGAATAGAAAATGTAAAAGTGGAGGAAATATCAGCAAGTATACGCGGCAGAAACAATCTTTATGAGCATCTGGAAACTCTGCTTAAGAATGCAAAGAAATCAGTAATGATAGTAACAACCGCAAATGGGTTGATAAGGAAAGCAGATGCGCTCAAGCATGTATTAAAGAAGCTGAGCCAAAACAAGGTTGAGATAAAGATAGCGACAAAGACCTCTCCTCAAGCGCTAGATACAATCAAAGAACTATCTGGCTTTGCAGAGATTCGCGAGATTAAGAACATAGATGCAAGATTTGTTATCATAGATGGCAAGGATATAGTATTCTCTGTAACAGATGATAAGATTAATGAAGATGATCAGGCAATCTGGGTCTCAACTCCCTTCTTTGCATCTGCAATGGAAAAGATGTTCGAAGATATCTGGAAAAGCTTGTCGGAAGTTAAAGTATGAATTCATTGCATGAAAAAGTTAAGTTATTCACACAATCGTATAGGGAAGCGAAAGAATCAGGCATAGTCGGCAAGCTAGAAGCGATTGGCATAGTCACAGGCTATTGTGACTCCAATGTTAATGAAAGCCCATTTTGTGGTAGAGTAATAGATTTAGCAAATAACTGGTTGATAACAAATGCAGCTCAACTAGGAGCAGATTATGTCTTTGGGATAGATTATAAAGTCTATGACAGAGAAAATATGCGTTCTACTCTAGTTTATGGGGATTGTTATAGTAATCCAAAAGCTTAAAAATAATGCCTAGCCTCTAGTATATATGAAAGAGGCAAGGATAATTGAATCTCTCCACCCATTAGAGCGTGCTGTTCTTCCATTTCTTAAGCAGGGTATTACTCTTAATCAGTTAGTTGAAGCCAGCAATCTAAAAGAAGTAGAAATCTTGAGAGCATTACACTGGCTTGAAAACAAGAAAGCAGTAAAGTTAGAAAAACAAGCAAAACAGCTAATAGCTTTAGACAAAAATGGCCATTTATATGTTAAAGAGGGCCTACCTGAAAGAAGATTCTTGCAAGTATTGAAAGAAAAGCTTACATTAGATAAAATAAAAGAGTTATCTGGATTATCACAGCAGGAAATAGAAGCTTCCATAGGAATTCTTCGCAGAAAACAAGCAATTATTATAGAAAAAGGCATGCTTATCAGCATTACAGAAGCTGGAAAGCAGCTTCTTGCAAAGCAATCTGAAGAAGAGTCATTCTTAGCCAAACTTCCGTTGCAATTAGATTCATTGTCGCAGGGAGAAAAGCAAATATACAATGAGCTAAAAAAACGCAATCAGATAGTTGCTGCTTCAGATGAGAAACTTATTACAGTCCATCTGACAGATCTTGGACATAGCCTAGCAAAGTCAGATCTCAAAGTTCAGAATGTTATAGACTCATTAACTCCAGAGATATTAAGATCAAAGTCTTGGAAAGACAAGAAATTCCGTCATTATGATCTAAAAATAAACCCATCGAGATTATCATATGGTAAGAGGCATTTTGTCAATACTTCAATAGAGCAGATCAGAAAGATATGGATAGAGCTAGGATTTAAAGAAATGCAAGGCAACATAATCCAGCCAAGCTTCTGGAACTTTGATGCATTATTCACAGCTCAAGATCATCCTGTTAGAGAATTGCAGGACACATTTTTCATAAAGAATCCAAGATACAGCCAGCTTCCCAGCAAGCAGCTAGTCAACAAAGTAAAGCAGCAACATGAGAATAGCCTGCAGTATTCTTGGCAGGAAGAAGAAGCAAAGAAAAATGTTCTAAGAACCCATACAACTGCATTATCAGCAAGAACAATAGCTTCATTAAAACACTCAGATTTGCCTGCAAAATATTTTAATGTAGGTAGGGTATTCAGGAATGAAGCTCTTGATTGGAGTCATTTGTTTGAATTTTATCAGTCCGAAGGCATTGTTGTAGACTATGATTTAAACATTAAGCATTTAATTGGTTATTTAAAAGAATTTTTTAAAAAAATGGGCTATGAAAAAGTTCGTTTTGTTCCAGGATTTTTCCCTTATGTAGAACCCGGGTTAGAGTGCTATGTCTATCATCCAATCAAAAAAACTTGGTTAGAACTTGGAGGTGCGGGAATTTTAAGACCAGAGGTTACTAAACCGCTAATTGGGAAGGAAATTCCAGTCTTAGCATGGGGATTAGGCATAGATAGACTAGTTTCTATAAGCTGCAACATAAAAGATATTAGAGAACTATACAATAATGATATTCAACAATTAAGAAACATGCCATCATTAATGATCTAAAATGCCAACAACGCAATTAAATAAAAAAGCAGTGCACAATTTGCTAGGAAGAAAGCTATCAGATCAAGAATTAAAAGACAGGACAAGCTATCTTGGTCTAGAAGTTGAGTCGATTAAAGGCAGCAATCTTACTCTAGAGATTAATCCTAATCGTCCAGACTTATTGTCAGAGCAAGGATTCTCGCGAGCATTATCATCTTTCCTTGGTATCAAGACAGGCTTAAGAAAATATGAAGTCAAAGACTCTGGCTGTCATCTTGTTGCTGATAACACATTAAAAAACATCCGGCCATACACTGTCTGTGCAATAGTCAAGGACATCAAGCTAGATAGCAATAAGATAAAAGAAATAGTAAACATACAGGAAAAGCTTCACTCTAATTTCTGCAGGAACAGGAAAAAGGCAGCCATAGGAATATATCCATTAGACAAGATAAAGATGCCAATATTGTTTACTGCAATGTCAACTAGGAAAATAAAGTTCAAGCCTCTAGGCATGAAACATGAGATGACTGCCCATGATATTATGGCCAAGCATCCTGCTGGCAAAGAATTCGGCAATCTATTGGCTGGATTGAAAGAGTATCCTGTCTTTATAGATGCAAACAATAACATTCTTTCCATGCCTCCGATAATAAACTCAGAAATAGCTGGAAAGGTGACAAAAAGAAGCAGGAATCTATTCATAGAATGCTCTGGCAATGATCTTAATATACTCCATAAATGCCTAAATATAATTGTGACAGCATTAGCAGATATGGGCGCATCAATCTATAGCATGCGTATAACCTATCCAAATAAAACAATATCAACTCCAGATTTAAAACCTAGAAAAATGCATCTGGATAAAGATTATGTCTACAAAGTTCTAGGTCTGAATTTTGATAATAAGCAGATAAAGCATATGTTAAATAAGATGGGGCTAGATTACTCTGGCAATCAAGCATTAATTCCAGCTTACAGGACAGACATTATTCATCAAATTGATTTAGTAGAAGATATTGCAATTGCATATGGCTATAATAACATCCAACCAGAGCTGCCAAAAGTAGCCACAATAGCAGAAGAGAATCCAATAGAAGTTTTAAGAAATAAACTTGCGTCTATATTAACAAACCTGGGCTTGTTAGAAACCAACACCTATCATCTTATTAACAAAGATGATTCTAAGAAAAAAGCATTAATCAAAGACAGCCTGGTTGAGCTGGAAAACTCAATTAGTCAAGAGTATAATGCATTGCGCTCTAGCTTGTTACCAAGTCTGTTAAATGTTCTTAATGCAAATAAGCATCATGTCTACCCTCAAAATATATTTGAAATAGCAAAAGTCTTTAAGCAGGGCAAAGAAGTGCTAGAGCAGTATAATCTTGCTGTCTTGTTATGCAACAAAGAAGCAGATTTTACAAGAATCAAGCAGATTATAGATGCGTTGTCAACAGAGCTTGGCTTGCAGTTATCAGTCTCTAACTCAAATCATTCTTCTTTAATTGTAGGAAGATCAGCATTAATAAAAGCTAAGGGAAAAACACTAGGCGTAGCTGGAGAGATCCATCCACAAGTCTTAAGCAACTTCGAACTTGAGATGCCTGTCTCGTTGCTGGAAATTAATATAGAAGCATTACTTGCAGTGCTCAGAAGTTGATAAATTCTAAGGAGGTATCGGAACCTAGGTTCTGATTTAAAATCTAAATAATCTCTTCTCAAAGTCAACTATTTTATTATCCTTTACTTTTACGCCCTCTTTAGCAAGTATTTTTATCTTATTATTAATGCCAGACGCAAATCCGCCAATACCAACATTCGAAGAAACTACGCGATGACAAGGTACAACAGGGGCATGCGGGTTTTTATTCAGGGCATTTCCAACAGCCCTGTAAGCTTTTACCCCAAGCTTCTCAGCTATCTCTTTATATGTGCTAACTCTTCCTTCTGGAATCTTCTTTGTTAACTCATATACTTTATCATTGAATTTCATTTTGGTTTTTGCTTAAGCTTTTCGTCACGCCTTATTTTCCCTCAAGGCTTTTTATAAAAGGCTTGTTAAAATGGAAATGGTGGTGGATAATAATCCCCATAATAATTGCCTGTTGTGCCTTTAGTAGCGCAGATATCAACACAGTTCTGTCTATATTGGAATGTTGTCTGGTTTAATCTATAGCTGCACTGGCTTAAGCAATTATTAATCTTTGTTATTCCTTCTCCCTTGCCATCTGCATATCCAGAGTCATAAGCCATTTTTCCAACCATAAATAAGGCTATAGCAACAACTAACCCAATTATGATACCTATCATTATTTTTGATTTTTCCTTAGCCATAATAAGAAGAAGAGATTACTTATTTATATACTCTTTCGTAAATTTAATAAATAAGCAATATCGGGTAAAAGATATGCCTTCAGCTATCATAAAAGAAAATTTAAACAAGATGCACAACGATTTTGTAGCAAAATATGATTTGAACAGTCCATTAACAAGCAGGAATGTTCACGAGTTTTATGTTATTGCCTTCGAGCATTTATTGCTATTATCATTGGAGGAAAGGTTGGAGAAGATAACAAATTTTGATTACCAATGCTGGAATGAGATAAGATTAAACTACAAAGAAAGGAGTTTATCAAAAGGCGGGTTGGAAAAGATAAAAGATATTAAAAAAGATATAAAAAAATCTTCTAAAAACATAGTCTCGTCAATAATGATGGAGAGAACACTTGCCTATATTGAAAAAGATCCAAACTATGGTCCATTTAGCACTGGCGAGAGCTTCTACAAGTTTGGCAGGGAAGTATTGACAGATGTTGATAATTCTGGCAAGTATATAAGAAGCAGATTTAATCTTCATAGGTCCATTGAAGAAATACTGAATCATAATGATAATCTTTATTCCTACAAGAAAAGGATAAAGCATCTAATTAATAATATATCAACTACTATAGACTCAAATGTATTAAGAGAATATCCTAATTCTAGGTTACTTGGCCTAATTAATCCATTAGCTTTATAAAGTCATATTGCAAAGCCAAATTATGGAATACGACCTAGAGTTAGAACATGCAGTTAAAGAGATTAAAGATAGTAAAGCAAAGAATGTTGTTCTGCAATTGCCAGACGGATTAAAGTCAAGAGCAACAGAGATAGTCAGCTATCTAAATAAGAACACTGATGCAAACATCCTTATCTGGTTAAATTCCTGCTATGGTGCCTGTGACATTCCTCTGGAGCTAAACAGCCTGAATATAGATTTGCTGATCCAGTTTGGCCATTCTAAATGGATGTTTGAGTGATCACCTCTTATACAATTCCCAGTTTCCAATATGCTTTGTATTATCTGTATATATTGCATCAAATGCTTCTTCTCTATTTACATGAGTTAAGATCATTATTTGTCCTTCCGTTACTGGATTAATAGCTATTACATCCTCCTGGCCATTATTGTCTATATCTCCAAAGAAGAATCTGTCTCCTTCTTGCATCTGATATGGACCAAAATTACCTAGCCCATTATTTGAATACATCAACTCAAAATGAGTGCCATTATATTTCTGTATATACAAATCTATAGGATTGACAGTCAATATCTCATCTATACCATTTCCCTCCATGTCAAATGCGTGGAATGAATCCATCAACCCAAGATAGTATCCTTTAAGATCCCACGAACCAAACATAAAAGGATTACGTAGATCTGGTCTTTGACCATAGTTAGTGTATGCGCAATCCCATATAGACAAGTTGCTTTGATCACGCCTTATTTTTGGATTGAAAGTCTGTATGATAACTCTAGGCAGAAAGTTTTGACATCTTACATCATAATGAAGATATTTAGCATCAAATAAATTCCTAAGCATATTAACAGATAATAATGATTCATTCTCAGCCATAGTATTATTTATCTTTACAAACTCATAATAATCCCCATAATGTATAGGCCAATTTCCAATCAAGAAAGGATGATGGAATGGACCATATGAGAACCCAAGACCCTCTGCCCAATTTGCCCAGGCTGTCCCCCAATCGCCGTCATAGAACCATAATAACTCAGACTTAGTTGAAAAATATGCCATAGAAGGATCATCTCCTTGATCTTCATTATTAGCCATGCCGGCATGTACTATCAAGAGCTCATCTCTCTTAGTATAATCATAGTCTAATAATACAGGAATAGCATCTCCAAATATGAATTTATCAGTAGGTTGAATCTCCCATTCTTCTGTGATATAACCATTTCCATTATTGGTCCATGCCGTCTGCCATTCATACACAGCATCACTGGCACATTTACTACCTGATGTCCTATGCAACTTTTGTATGACTGCTCTAGCAGGAAGATCAGCACTTACACTGAAAAGCTCTGCATTCTCAGGAAGTAGGTTTAATCTTGGCAGGTAATTTTTATCTCCTTTACCTATCTTCCACACCCCAATATAACCAGGATTATCGTCAACAGAATCCCATATCTTAGTCCAATTTCCATTAATTGGATCATATTTCTGCACCATTGCTTTTCTTGTGAATGTGTTTATCGTCATAAGTTCATTCCCGCATCCTGTTAGATTTCCTACTAATAGTATCTCATTCATGGCTATCTTTGGATTATACATTAATCTGTTTGAGAAATCTTCTTGTGAGCTAAAGCTATCCATCTCATTAAACAAGAATGCCTCTCTTCCCTCTGGCACATTCAATCCAGGAGTTATCACGTGCTCTGTATTCTTTTTTTCATACCATATATCATCAAATGGCACTTTAATTCTTATATCTTCATAATCATTAACAGGCTTCCACCAGATATCTGCCTTAGGCAATAATGATGGTTGAGTGAAAGTTGTAGCAGGTAATGGGTTACATGACCCACCCCCAACAATATAACAGTCTTCCCATCTTTGTAGTTTAACAGACTCAGTTCCAATGTTGTTTGCCTGCTTGTTGTACAAGCTGCTGAAAGTAGGAATGAAATTTGCTAATCCTAGTTCAGATGTCATGTATTTATTTGGCCTATCTGAACTCTTATCAACAACCTTGTTATAACCAACAACAGCTTTTAATGGAGACTCGAAATAGCCACCAGGGCTTACATCAATGTTGCTAGCTCCAGTAAGTAGCCAAAACCACTTTTGATATAAACCATTTCCAGTGCCTAATCTTGTAGCAGGTTTATTTATCCATCCATTAAAACTTGCATAATTGAAATTACCAGAAAAATTGTATTCTGTGTTGCTAGACACATCAATTCCATATGTCTCACTATTTAAATAATTATGCACTTTTTCATTAGCACTTAAAAAATTATAAATTGATCCCTGTCTAGGCCAAACCCCATCTTGCACGCCATATGCTGACTCTCCATATCCACTTCCGCTTGCAACAGATAATATCCTGGGTTTTGAAGGTAATCCAATACCATTATTAAGTGCATTTGCCTCAGAATAAAAATTTTTATGTTCTGGATCAGGAATGATATTTGTATATCTTCTTAATAACTGCCTTGCTGCAGGACTGTTTAACCCACCTACTAAAGCTTTTAGCTCATTACTTTCTGGAGCCATGAATCTGAAGAACCCTTGCATTCCCCAAGGCAAGTTGGCCCCCAAGAAAGGGCTGTCTAAAGCAGCCCATAATCCAACATGATGATCCAAGTTTTGCTCTTCCATCTTCGCAAGTGCATATCTAGTTACTTGCCCGCCCATTGAAGCTGACAGAACTATTGCATCATTATCCTTATACCCATCCATCATAAAACCAGGAATTTTCTTAAATATTTCCATCAATACATTTGCATTTCTCTGAATATAATCCCTGCCATCCCTGTAATCAAGTATAAGAATATCATATCCTTTTTCAGATAATGTTGTCATAGGAATATTAAAGTCCTGAACAATATTATCAACCTGTCTGTTATTTTTAAGGTCAATACCATCTACAATAATTACAAGATTCTTAGCTCCGCATTTTGTAGAACCTTCATCATACCTGCCTATTGCAGGATACAATCTATAATAGATGATTTCACCTTCTCTGCTGCCTACAGGCCATTCTGATCCTTCAATACTGGCATCATTTGGACCTAAGCCCATACCCATCCATGCATTGCTTATCTTATATTCCCTTAAATCATCACCAACAGGTGTGCCAAATATAATCTTGTAAGATCTTTTTGGAAGCTTCCACGGATATATTATTTTCATATCCTCAGTAACGCGTGTATATCTGTCATACTTATCAATACTATCTGGCCACCACTCAGGCTTTGTACCGTTAAAGAAAGCAACTGGATCACTATTTTTATTATCCCATTCAAACCTTGGCCACCAGAACGGTTTATCAAATCCGTCACCTAAACTTGAAAGTGGATATCTTGCAAATAATTTACTTCTGCTACAATGTAACCTAGTCTTAGAAGGTTTAGGTGGTCCGACATAATAAAAGTCTT
>CAZSRE010000007.1:25674-26394 GCA_964609195.1 Candidatus Woesearchaeota archaeon
TTATACCTTACAGTACCAGTAGAATATATTGGCGAGCCATCAACATACATCTCAACTACATAATCAAGATTAGTGACAAATATGCTGCTGTTCTCTCTTTCTCTTTCAAAATCGGCAAGAGACATGTTCAGGAAAAGTGGTTCATCAAAAATAACAGGTATGAATTCTCCTTGAGTTAGATTAGTATAATATGGAAAAGGCAGATTAGGAAAGCTTATGGAAATATTGTTTATTGTCTTATTAACATTTCTTATGTACATTACTGATGGGAATTCAAGCATAAGGACATTTTCCTCATTTCCCAATGCCTCATCTCTCACAAATGAAACTCCAAAGAACTTGCTTTTGTTTACATATGGATTAGTCCTTCCGAGCTCAGTCTCCATTACATAATTAATCCTTGTCCCATCAGAGTTATTAGGTGGACTATCTGGCCTTAATGCTGTGCCATTCTTATAAACAACTTTCAAGTATCCATTCTCAAATGACTTATTGTCCAGATAATTATAGTCAACATCAACTATGGCAACAGGATATATTCCTTGCTGAGTGAAGTTCTGGGCCATCTCATCTATTGAAGGGCAACTGCTGAAATTTGTAATCATATTACCAATAGAATTTGCGCAATCAATACTGTATTTAGTAACATTAGACGAACTTACAAATGCTGGAAACATATTCTTATTAGTCACATAGCTTCTCTCTAAATCTCCATAAGCT
>CAZSRE010000008.1:0-23426 GCA_964609195.1 Candidatus Woesearchaeota archaeon
CAATGCAGTCATTGTAATTCACAAAGGTAGAAATCCTAAAGTTGGGTGCTGTGGAATACCTATGAAAAAACTGAAGGCAAAATTCAAATAAACCAGGATAATTTTAACTACTATAGAACCTTTTTTAGACCGAAAACTATATAAATAACCATTTTGCTCAAAATTGCTATGCTCCTAGATTTTCACTGTATTCAAACCATTTCACTTAGTAATATGCTCTATACATACTATGAAAACCATTGTTCTAACCAGTTTAACTCTCTAGCCTGCAATAGGGCTAGCGGCAAACGCTGTGCTTAGAACTGTGGGCTCGTAGCTCAGGCTGGTAGAGCACCCGCCTTTTAAGCGAGTGGTCGCGGGTTCAAAACAAAAACCTAGGGTTCTTGTAACTCCTATGTTAAGAGAAAATCCCGTCGGGCCCATACAACCTTTTTAATAAAAAGGTCGACGAAAAACAAGAAAATTATATTTCATAATCTCGGCAGCGAAAAAATGAAGAAAGAACTCAACATTGAAACTCACATATTTGTCCCAAAGCATAGTAAACTAAGCCAGGTAGAGGTTGACGAACTTTTGAAAAAATATAACATATCATTAAAACAACTTTCTAAAATATTTATCACAGACCCAGCTATAAAACATCTAGAACCAAAGGTTGGAGACATAATCAAAATAATAAGAAATAGTCCTACTGTTGGAAAAGCTGTATTTTATAGGGTGGTTATAAATGGCTAAAAACTACAGGCAGATAATAAAAAGGTATTTTGATGACACTAGTCTTGTAGAGAGCAATATCAAAAGCTTTGACAATTTCATAGCTAAAGGCATGCAGCAGATTGTCAATGAGATTGGTGATGTAGTTCCTACTATTATTCCTCCTGAGATGGACGATTTCAGAATAAAACTAGGGAAGATAAGAATTGAGAAACCTAAGCTTATTGAAGCTGATGGAAGTACACGTGATCTCTACCCTATAGAATCAAGATTAAGAATATTGACTTATTCTGCTCCTTTATATCTTGAGGTAAGCAGCCATGTAAATGGTGTGCAGAGAGAAAGCTTTGAAGCAAATATAGGAAGACTGCCTATAATGCTGAGATCTAAATACTGCAATCTTAATGGAATGAAGAGAGATGAGCTGATTGGTAAGGGAGAAGATCCTGAAGATCCTGGCGGATATTTTGTTCTTAATGGCAATGAAAGAGTGCTTATCATGGTAGAGGATCTTGCAAGCAACAAGATGTTCATGGCAAAAACAAAGACAGGACCTAGCAAATATTCTGCAAAAATATTCTCTGAGAAAGCAAGCTACAGAATACCACACACTATAGAACAGATGAAAGACGGGATAATATACCTAACATTTACCAGGTTCAAGAGAGTACCAATAATCCCAGTAATCAAAGCACTCGGCATGATTAAAGACAATGAGATAAGTCAGGCAATATCTGACAGCAAGCAATATGATGATATATATGTAAACCTTGCTGATACAATAGCAAATGATGTTAAAGATGTTGATTCTGCAATAGAATTCCTTGCAAAGAAAGCTGGAATAAGCCTGCCAAAAGAGCAAAAAATGGAGAATACCTTACAGTACCTTGACAAGTACTTATTGCCGCATCTTGGGATAACCGAGCAAGACAGGATTACCAAGGCATATAACATCTGCAAGATAGTAAAGAAATTCTTGATGGTTGCTAGAGATAATGCAGCAATAAGGGAAAAGGACCATTATATGAACAAGAGATTAAAACTAAGCGGGGACTTGTTTGCAGAGCTATTCAGAGTAAACTTAAGATTGCTTGTAAATGATATGCTTTATAATTATCAGAGACTTGTTAAAAGAGGAAAATTCCATTCTATAAAGACTATAATGAGGGAGAAATTACTGACTTCCAGGATAAAGACTGCAATATCTACAGGAACATGGATTGGTGGAAGAAAAGGCATTAGCCAAAATATTGACAGAGCTAATTTCTTGTCAACTTCTTCTCATCTTAACAGGGTTCTTTCATTGCTATCAACTTCACAGGAAAACTTTGACGCTAGGGCATTGCACAACACACATTGGGGCAGGTTATGCTTAAAAAAAGATACTAATGTATTATTGGCTGATAAATATTCCAGCAGAACATTAGAAGAATTACAAAATTGCTGGAATCATCATAAAGTAACTACATTTGATTCGCAAACAAAAAATTTAATACCATCAGAGATAGCGAAGTATTATACATCAAATCCAAAGTTATTGGGTAAAAAGGTTTATAGGTTGATAGTTGAGAGTGGTAGAGAATTAGTAGCTACTGAGGATCATCCATTATATACCAAAGATGGATGGATGGACGTTAAACAGATAAACAAAGGCGATAGAGTTGCAGTGTATCCCACAATTGAACCTTTGCAGCATCCAGAGCTACCTACAAATGAGCTGGGATTTGTTATTGTGGATGAGAAAGATATTGCTAGAATATCACCAAATAGGTTTAATCATTATATTAAAGAGTTAAGAAAACGAGAACTGTTGCCTTTAACGGTAAATAACTATAAAATAGAGATTATAGCGAGACTATTGGGCCATATTTTCTCTGATGGACACTGTGGAAGACATAATCTAGAGTTTTACTGTGGTAGTAGAGAAGATGCAGAGTCTATAGCTAAAGATATTAGATTGTTAGGATTTGAGCCTTCTAAGATAACACAAAAAAATACAAAAATCAAACTAGAAAACAAAGAAGTAAAATATACTACGTTTACCTTGAGTAAAGGCGGTGCTTTACATTCTATATTGGTTGCTTCAGGTGCTCCCATAGGTAAAAAGACAGATATAAAGACTAGTGTACCGGGTTGGTTATTTAAGTCAAGTTTAGCTGTTAAGAGAGAATTCTTAGCTGCATTGCTTGGCGGTGATGGCCCTAAACCAAGAGTTGCTATTAGAAAAGAGAGGAAATCCGGATCTAAAATGCATTTGGATAATTTAATCCTGCATAAAAAGAAAGAGCTAAGAGATAATATAACAAGCTTTACAAAAGATATAAAGAAATTATTTGAAGAGTTCGGGGTTGCAATAAAGAATATAAACATTTATGAAGATTATACTAGGAAAGATGGTTCTGTAATGTTAAAATGCGAACTTGTTTTTGGTAAGTCGCATGCTAATATTAGAAATTTGCTAACTAAACTAGGATATAGATATTGCATCCAAAAAGAAAATGAGGTAAATCACATTGCTGAATGGCTGAGATTGAGAGAAGAAGCAATTAAAGAAAGGAAAGAGTTAAAAAATAGGGTGAAGAGATTATATGATAACGGGACAAGCCCAAGAAATATTTCTAAGGTTTTAAACATAAATTATAGAGTTATAAATGGTTGGTTATTTGAGCCGCAAAAATACCAAGAAACCAGGTTGTCACAAAATATGCTATTGCCATATCATAAATGGATAGTTAAGGCTAAACTAGATAACTCAGGTGCTGTGTGGGAAAAAGTAGTAAGTAAAGAAGCAGAAGAATTAGATGATGTAAGAGATTTTAGCACTGTTGAAAATACACATTCTTTTATTGCTAATGGATTTATAACACATAATTGTCCTATTGAGACTCCAGAAGGAACTCCAATCGGATTGAGAAAGAATACAGCCATACTATCTAAAGTTACACAGGAAGAGATTGCTGATGATAAAGTCCTGAGAATACTGGAAGCTAACGGATTAAAAGGAGTCAAGGCAAGAAAATGACTGACGTATATCTAGATGACAAGTTTGTAGGAAGCACTTCTGATCCAAAAGATTTTGTCATGAAATTCAGAGAAGACAGGAGAGTTGGAAAACTAGCCAGCACTGCAAACATATATCATGATAAAGAGAAAGACGAGATAAACGTAGAAGTAAGCAGGGGAAGATTAGTACGACCTGTAATTGTAGTAGACAATGGAAAGCCAAGATTAACAATAGAGATAACTGAGAAGCTGATAAAGAAAGAGCTAAACTGGAAGAATCTTGTAGAAATGGGCATTATAGAATACCTTGATGCTTCTGAGGAAGAGAACTGCCTTATTGCCATAAACGAAGAGGAATTAACACAAGAACATACTCATCTTGAAATTAGTCCTATAGTAATATTCGGATTAGTAACTAGCCTGGTACCTTATGCTAATTATGGAAGCTCTGCAAGACTGAACAGGGGAAGCAAAACACAGAAACAAGGACTTGGATTGTATGCAAGCAATTTCTTAGTAAGGATGGACACTGATGTAAGCGTGATGCACTATCCGCAAAGACCAATAACAAATACATTCATGCATGATATAGCTGATTATGACAAGCACCCTGCAGGACAGAATGTAACCATAGCGGTAATGAGTTATGAAGGATATAACATGCAGGACAGTATTATATTCAACAAGGGAAGCATAGACAGAGGACTGGCAAGATCAACATATTTCAGGACATATACTGTAGAAGAACTTAGATATTCTGGAGGTTTAGTAGACGAGATTTGCATACCTGATAAGGAAGTCAAGGGATACAGGAGCGAGAAAGATTACAAGTCTCTAGAGGATGACGGAATAGTCTATACAGGAGCTAATGTAAAGATTGATGATGTAATCATAGGAAAAACAAGCCCACCAAGATTCTTGGGAGAGCTTGAAGAGTTTTCTATAGCTGCTGACATGAGAAGAGAGAGCAGTGCAGTAATCAAGCAGGGAGAAGAAGGAAAAATAGACATGACTATACTAACTGAGAGCGAGGAAGGAAACAAACTTGTACAGATAAGATTAAGAGACCATAGAATTCCTGAAATAGGGGATAAGTTTGCTTCAAGGTACGGACAGAAAGGAGTCATAGGGATGATAGTAGAAGAAGCAAACATGCCGTTCACAGCTTCTGGAATAAAGCCAGATTTGATATTCTCACCGCATTCTTTGCCAAAGAGAATGACTGTAAGCCATCTTATTGAGGTTTTGGCTGGAAAAGCAGGGGCATTATCCGGAACTTACGTTGATGGAACTACTTTTGATGTAAAGAGCGAGGCAGACATAAGGAAAGAGCTTTTGGAGCTAGGATTCAGAGAGGATGGAACTGAGGTAATGTATAATGGAGTTACTGGACAGCAGCTAAAGGCCAGGATTTACATCGGAAACATGTATTATTTGAGATTAAAGCACATGGTTGCAAATAAGCTACATGCAAGAGCCTCTGGAAGAATACAATTATTGACAAGACAGCCTATAGAGGGAAGAAGCAAGGGCGGAGGATTAAGACTTGGAGAGATGGAGAAAGACTGTTTTGTAGCTCATGGAGCTTCATTATTATTAAAAGAAAGATTTGATTCTGACAAGACTGTCATACATGTATGTGATAATTGCGGAATGATTGCTGTGTATGACAATGCAAAGGGAAGAAGTTATTGTCCAAAATGCGGGGGAAATGTAGAGATTAACACTGTTGAATTGAGCTACGCTTTCAAATTGTTACTGGATGAATTGAAATCAATGATAATATATCCAAAAATAAGCTTAAAGAGCAAATACTAAAATGGAAGACTATATTTACAAAAAAGTAAGCAGTATAACCTTCGGAATACTTAGTCCTGTGGTTATAAAGAAGATGAGCTTTGCAAAGATTGTCACGCCAGAGCTATATGACAAAGAAGGATATCCAGTAGATGGTGGGTTGATGGATGTAAGACTTGGGGTCATTGATCCTGGATTAAGATGTAAGACCTGCAATGGAAAACTTAAAGAATGTCCTGGACATTTCGGATACATAGAGCTGGCAAGACCTGTAGTTCATGTTAATTACGGAAAATTAATTCTAGACACTCTCAGGAGCGTATGCATAGACTGCAGCAGAGCATTACTGACCCAGGATAAGATAGAGGCTTACATAGAAGAATTAAAGAAATTAGAAGTAGAAGAGGGATTAGACGTAAAAAGAGCAAAAGTAAAAGAGATACAAGACAGCTTGAAGAATGTTAAAAAATGTCCGCACTGCGGCGGCAAGCAATACAAGGTTGTAATTGAGAAGCCAACTACATATATAGAAAATGACAAGAGATTGTCTCCTGTAGATATAAAGACAAGGTTTGAAAAGATCACTGATCGAGACTTATTAGTAATCGGAATGAATCCTGACTATGCAAGGCCAGAATGGACATTATTGACTATGCTGCCTATTCCCCCAGTAACTATGAGGCCAAGCATCACTCTAGAAACTGGAGAGAGGAGCGAAGATGACCTGACACATAAGCTTGGAGACATAGTAAGAATTAACCAGAGATTATTCGAGAATATAAATGCGGGAGCTCCAGAAATAATAGTCGAGGACCTTTGGGATTTACTGCAGTATCATGTAACTACTTATTTTGATAATAGCATCACTCAAATTCCGCCGGCTAGACATAGGGGCGGGCAGCCATTAAAAACATTGACAGAGAGAATCAAGAGCAAGGAAGGAAGATTCAGGCACAACCTTGCGGGAAAAAGAGTAAATTATGCTGCAAGAACAGTAATATCTCCGGATCCAAAGATAGCATTCAATGAAGTTGGAGTTCCAAAGATTGTTGCTATGGAGCTAACTGTTCCAGAAAGAGTAACTGAATGGAACATAGACTGGCTTAAGGACTTTATCAAAAAAGGACCAAAAGAATATCCAGGGGCAAACTACGTAATAAGGCCAGATGGAAAGAAGAAGAAGATTACAGATGATACTAGAGAGCAGCTATTGACTGAGCTTTTGCCTGGATATATAGTAGAGAGACATCTGCTTGACAATGATATTTCCGTATTTAACAGGCAGCCAAGCCTGCATAGGATGAGTATTATGGGGCACAGGATAAAAGTTATGCTAGGAAGAAGCTTTAGGTTAAATCCAAGCGTATGCAATCCATATAACGCAGACTTTGATGGAGATGAAATGAACCTGCATATCCCTCAGTATGAAGAGGCAAGATCAGAGGCTGAGATACTTATGCAGGTGCAGACACAGATCATTACTCCAAAGAATGGACTGAATGTAATAGGGTGCATTGAAGATGCTGTATCTGGAAATTATTTATTGACAAAAGAATTGACATTCCCAAGAGATGAGGCTGCTGGCATACTTATGGCTGTTGGGTTGGACGACATACCTCATTTTACCAAGGATAGGATAGATGGAAAAGAGATATTTTCTGCATTACTGCCAAATGATTTCAACTTCATAACATCTAGCGAGAGCAAATACCATCATGATCCTATTATTATAAAAAATGGAAAGCTAATATCTGGAATAATAGACAAGGGAACTATTGGCGGGGATAATGGAACACTAATAAGAGCGTTGTATGCTGCATATGATGAGGATAGAGCTATCGACATATTAGGCAAGATATTCAGGCTAGGAATCGAGATATTATTCAGAGTTGGATTTACTACAAAGATAAGCGATAATGATATGTCTAAGGAAGTTGAGCAGAAGTGCGAGGAAATAATCAAGGAAGCTTACAGGAAAGTAGATGAGTTTATAGAGATGTACAGAAAAGGACAACTTGAAACGCTGCCGAGCAAGACATTAAGACAAACACTTGAGATCAAGATACTTGGAGTGCTTAACAAGGTAAGAAACGAGATTGGAAAATTGATAGCTGCACAGAATTACAAAGATAACTATACCATAATCATGATAAAGTCTGGAGCTACAGGCAATATATTGAATCTTGCACAGATGGCAAGCACTGTGGGACAGCAGGCTTTGAGAGGCAAGAGAATTGATGGTGGATATAGCAACAGGACATTATCAAGCTTCAAAGAGCATGATTTAAGTCCAAAAGCCCGTGGATTTATCAAAAATGGATACAAGCAAGGATTATCTCCTGTTGAGTTCTTCTTCGGAGCAATGACTGGAAGAGATAGCCTGATGGATACTGCACTAAGAACACCTAAATCTGGATACTTATACAGAAGACTGGCAAATGCATTACAAGATCTGAAGATAGAATATGATAAGACTGTAAGGGATGCCAACAAGACCATAGTGCAGTTCAGCTATGGTGACGATGATATAGATGTAAGCAAGAGCGAAGGCGGATCTATAAACATAAAGAAAATAATAAAGAATGTTGTAGGAGAGAAGGCTGATAAAAATGACTGAAGAACTATTCCAGCAATATGTAGATCATCTTCCTGCTAAATTACTAAGTGACTTGAAGAAAGAAATAAGCAAGATAAATGCTACTAAAGCGCAGACCAAGGAAATACTTGAAAGAACAAGAAAAGAATATGAGGATGCAAGAATAAGTCCTGGAGAGGCTATAGGTATCATAACTGCTGAATCTTTTGGTGAGCCAGGTACGCAAATGAGTGTAGGTTTTCATGAAAGAATAATAATAAAAATTAATAACTATATAAAAATTCTAAAGATAGGAGAATTTGTTGACCCGTTGATTGAACTTAAAGGTTCTTTTAAGATTAATAATGATTCTGAAATTGTTCCTTTAAATGATTTAGATATATATGTACCAAGCTTGAATAAAGATGAGAAGATAGAGTGGAAAAAGGTTATTGAGTGCAGTAGGCATAAAACTCCTAATAAATTAGTTAAAATTACAACAGCTTCAGGTAGGGAAATAGCTTGCACTGATAATCATTCATTTGTTACAAGAAAAAATAATACTGTCATACCGATATTGGGAAAAGACCTTAAGGTTGGTGATAGAGTTCCTGTTGTAAACTATCTCCCTAATGAAGATACGGTAAAACTTGACGTTAAAGAATTGTTAACAAAAGATTATATTTATGAAAATATGGATGGATTTTTGGAAACTAGCTATCATGCAAAACCAATTCCCAGATTTATTGAATTAAATGAAAATACTGGCTGGTTTATAGGAGCTTACCTAGCAGAAGGCTCTGCCAATCGAGGCCAAGTAAGCATATCAAATCTAGATAATGATTATATTAATAATGCCAAAGAATTTGTTAAGGCAATAGGATTGGATTATAAGGAAGATTTCCATCATAGAGGATTTGCAAATGGTAGGGACCTTAAAATATCTTCTTCACTTTTGTCCCAATTTATTGTAAATTCATGCAATAAAGGTTCTGCTAACAAAAAAGTACCTAATTTTGCTTTTAGCACTAGTGATGAATTTATTGCTGGATTGCTTAGAGGCTATTTTGATGGTGATGGAAACTTCCACGTGGACAGGAATATGATAAGAGTAAGCTCCAATTCTAAAGAGCTGATAGATGGAATAGCTTTGTTATTGTCAAGATTCAGGATTTTTTCATATAAAGTCAAGGATAAGAAAGGACAACACTGGCTGTCAATACCATATAAATATGCCCCATTATTCTTGGCCCATATTGGGTCTGATATAGAATATAAGAGGGCAGCATTGGAAAAACTTGCTGAGAAATCAAAGAAATTCTGGAATTCAAAAAGCCAGGATTACACTGATATGATTTCTGGATTTGGGGATTTGTTCTACAGAGCAGCTAAGAAGTTAGTATATCCTACTAGATATGTTAACAATTTCACAAAAAGGCAGAAGATAGGAAGAACAGCATTGTTTAGATACATGAAACGGTTTGAGGAGCTAGCTAAGAAAAAGAATGTTGATATAAGCAATGAGCTAGCTATAATGCAAAGGATGTTTAACTCTGATGTTATATGGGATAGCATAGAGAAGATAGAGTATGTTGACTATAATGATGAGTACGTATATGATCTAAGTGTGCCAGGATTAGAAACATTTACAACATCTGAGGGAATAGTTACGCATAACACATTAAATGTATTCCATTTTGCTGGAGTAGCAGAAGTCAACGTAACTTTAGGATTGCCAAGACTGATAGAAATATTTGACGCAAGAAAAGAGATTGCAACGCCCGCGATGGAAATCTATCTTAAGGAGCCTGCAAACAAAGATGCCGGCCTAGCAAGGAAAGCTGCAAGCATGATAAAAGAGAAGGTTCTGGAAGAGGTTGTTAGTGAGTTCTTAATAGACATGGTAAAAGGGCAGGTTGACATTAAATTAGATAGGAAGAAGATGAGTGAACTTGGAGTCAATACCAAGGCTGTAATTGAAGCTCTTACAAGCAGCCTTAAAGGAGTGGCTGTCAAAGAGAAGGATCATATAATAACATTGAAGTTCAAGGATGGAGAGTATAAATTAAATGATATTTACAAGCTCAAGGAAAAGGCAAAGACAATCTATATTGGAGGAGTGGAAGGGATTGAGCAGGTACTGCCTGTAAAGAAAGATGATGAATTCATTGTAATATGCTCAGGCAGCAACCTTAAAGATATATTAAAGGTAAATGAAGTTGATGAGACTAGAACTACAACGAACAACATATTTGAAGTTGAAGCTGTCTTAGGAATAGAGGCTGCAAGACAGGCTATAACAGAAGAGGCAAAGAAAGTAATAAGCGAGCAGGGACTAGAGGTTGATATAAGGCATATAATGCTTGTTGCAGATGTCATGACTAACAGGGGTAGCATAAAAGGAATAACAAGAAGTGGAGTAACTGGAGAAAAAGAGAGCGTGTTAGCAAGAGCAAGCTTTGAAACTCCTATAAAGCATTTGGTAAATGCGAGCTTGGCAGGGGAAGTTGACAATCTGAACTCAATAATAGAAAATATAATACTTAACCAGGCAGTACCTGTAGGAACTGGGTTGCCTGGATTAGTGACAAGGATGAAGAAGATGGAGCCTGAAGAGATAGAGGCTAGCAAGAAGATAAAGAAAGAGATGAAGGAAGAGGTAGTCATAGCAAAGAGCAAGAAAACTAAGGAAAAAGAAGAATGAGCGTAGTAGAACTAAGAAAAGCACTTAAGGAAAAAGGATTAGTGCTTGGAAGCAGGAAGGTAATAAACAAACTAAAAAATGGCATGTTGAAAAGAGTTTTCTTGTCTTCAAACTGCAGAAAGGATGTAGAAAGAGATGTTGAGCGTTACGTAAAGTTGAATAAGACAGAGCTGATAAAGCTGGATAAGACTAATGAAGAAGTAGGTGTGCTTTGCAAGAAACCATTTTCTATTTCTGTTCTGGGATATTAAAATGAGTGAGAACTTAAGAGGAGCAATCAAGACTTTTAACATAGAAACAATTAATTACATAAATGCTTTTGAGAACTTTACAAGATGCAAGGTAAAAGACTGCATAATAACTGAAGAAGGACTGATGTTCGTTGTTGACGCTATCTATATTGGAAGAATACTTGGAGTCAAGGGAAGTAATATCAAGAAGATAGAGGAGAGGTTCAAGAAGAAGGTTAGGATAATAGAGTTTAGTGATAACATACAGAAGTTTATACTTAATCTGCTTTATCCTATCAGGCCAAGAGACATTAAAATAGCAGATGGCAGGGTGGAGATTGTTCCTGCTGATGGCAGGATGAAAGGATTGCTGTTAGGAAGAGATAGGAAAAATTTAAAAAGGCTTCAGGAGCTAGTTTTGAGATATTTTAAATATACAATAGAGGTTTCATAGAGCTTTCTTAGGAAGAAAGTTCGCAAAGAACCGGAAAGAAAAGGAAGAAACCTAGGAAAGAAGCTTTTAGGAAAAGCTTCAGCAAAAGGAAAGAAACAAGAAGAAACAAGAAGAAACATGGGAAATAAGAGCAGAGGACTAGGAGCTGGAAAAAAGCTCAAGCAAAGAAGGAAGCGCTTTAGACTGAACAATAAGACTTTCGTCAGAAAGTTCTATGGTTATAAAGCAAAAGCTGATCCTTTAGAAGGAAGCAGCCAGGCTAAAGGAATAGTACTTGAGAAGATACAGGTAGAGGCGAAGCAGCCTAATTCTGCAATGAGAAAGGCTGTTAGGGTGCAGCTTATCAAGAATAGCAAACAAGTTTCTGCATTCATTCCAGGTTATAATGCGCAGAGATTCATAGATGAACATGATGAGGTTATGATTGAGTGCATAGGTGGAAGCAAGGGTAGATCTAAGGGAGACATTCCTGGGATTAGATGGCAGGTAATAAAGGTTAATGATCAAAGCTTAAGAGCGTTGTGCTCTGGCAAGATAGAGAAGGGTAGAAGATGAGCTCTTTAGAACAATCCCCCAAACCTTTTGAGAAAAGCTTTGATGGAAAAGAAAGCGTTGACGGAAAGAAAAGCCTGGGGAAAAAGATCTCGGAGAAACCTGCTGAAAAGACTTTGGAGAAACCCGCTGAGAAGCAAGTAGAAAAGACCTCTGAGAAGCTTGTGGAGAAGCCAGCTGAAAAACATGCAGAAAAGATACTAGAGAAAGCTCCTGAAAAACATGCAGAGAAGCACACAGAAAAAGTTCATGAGAAACCTGCTGAGAAACATATGGAAAAACATGCAGAGAAGCACACAGAAAAGCACGTGGAAAAAACTTTAGAGAAACATTCTGGAAGTAATATCAAGATGTTCAATAGATGGAGCATGGAAGGAATTAAGGTAGATGATCCTGGATTGCAGAGATATATCAACTTGAGAGACATTGTTGTGCCTAAGACTTACGGAAGGAATGTAAAGCCTTTTGGAAAGGTTAACATGCCATTGGTTGAGAGATTGGCAAATAAGATAATGGTGCCTGGCCATAAAGGAAAGAAGCATAAGCTGACAAGCGGACATGCTCCTGGAAAAGCTATTGGAAAATTAAAGATTGTAGAAAATGTTCTTAAGATAATAGAGAGCAAGACAAAAGAGAATCCTATCAAGGTATTAGTAAAGGCTGTTGAGAATGCTGCTCCAAGAGAAGAGATTATAACTATAGAATATGGCGGAGCAAGATACCCTCAGTCTGTTGATTGCGCTCCTGCAAGAAGAGTTGATATAGCATTAAGGCAGATGGTTCAGGGAGCTTACGCAAAGAGCTTCAACAAAAAAGTAGGAGTAACAAATGCTTTGGCTGATGAAATACTCAAAGCATATGCACTTGATGGAAACTCTAATGCAATTTCTAAAAAACTTGAGCTGGAAAGACAGGCTGACGCTTCCAGATAAACCTTTTTAGAAAAAAGCTTTAATGGAAAAATTAGGAAAAGCCTTAAGGGAAAAAACTTTAATCAAAAAACCTCCAAAAATTAAAAGGACATCTTAAATTAACCCTTTTTTCTTCTTCTGATTGGCGGGCTCGTTGATGTTTCCTGTAAAAGTGTTATAGATGCTTCTGCAGATTGTTGCGATTCTCTATTTCCTGCTGTATCTGTAGCTGTACAATAGAATTTGTAAGTCTTGCCGAATTCTCCAGAAAATGTTACCTGGTTGTCTCTGGTAGTTGCTAACTTATCATAACTTATACCATCTTCTGAAACAAATACATCGTAATAATCTATCTGGCCAAATGAGTCAGAGCCCTGCAAGTAAATTGGGAATTCATTCTGGGAAACATAGCTTGACCATTTTACAATGTTGCAGACTGGATAAACATTGTCTATTGTGTTGTTGACCTCATTAGTAATAATTGGCTGGAAAATGTCGAATTGGATTGTAGCCTTGTTTCTTATGACTGTTCCGGATGATAAACCAGGCATAGGCTTTATGCTCAGCATTAAGGTGTCTGTTTCATTTGGCTGGAGATTTCTGTCTATCAAACTCCAGGCAATTGTTCTCGTGGCTGGATCATATGTTGCCCCTGGAGTAAGGATTTGCAAGGTAGAATCATTTAGATTGTCATCTAATGTGTCATTCACATAAACGTTTATAGCTTCTACATCTCCTATGTTTTCAAAGTGAATAGGATATACTAGATTCTGGTCCTGGCGGATATATTGAGAAGCAACAACTCCCTTTTCATTTGGATCTAGCGGACCAACAATTGTCTGAGGGAGTTCAAAGCAGGAAGTTGCTTGTTTAACAAAGCATGTTCTTAAGGTATTCATAACGCCGTTAAGATGGGCAGTCGCAGTGTTGCTAGTTGATGTGCATGCTGTCTTTTTCCCTTCAACATGATTATCAAAGTCAAAAGCTTTTTCTGCTTTACTGGATGCTGGCCACCAGAACATGCTCAAGTCTAGATGATCTAATTCACCAGAGCCTAGACCTTGATTATTATCTATGTAATACTGGTCGTATATAGTTGCAATTACATCTCCTTTATTGACTTGCTGACCAACAATTAAGCTAGAACTTGGTTCAACATGACCATATGAAGTCACAAACCTAGTCTTATCTGGCAGCTCACTTATTATCCAAACAGCTTTGCCACCATTAATCTGCCTTCCATTCTCTGATATATACGACCAATCATGAGGACCTTGGTAAATGCCTGGATAAATTGCCTTGACAGGCGTTGGATAATCTACTTCAAAGTCATATGCATAATGATAAGTAGAACCTCTTGGAGCACAGTACCCCTCATATTCCCCAGAGACTACTGTGACTACACCCTGATTGACTGAAGTTAATCCAGATAACTCTGGGCTTTTTATATAAGTGCAGCCTCTTATATTATTGTCGATATCTGCATTTACACAGTCTAACCCTGCTGAGATCTCGCTATTTAGAATTAAACTATTGCTAATTTTATCTTTTGATGAAAATGTCATTGACTGCCCTGCTTGCAGCTGGGGGAACTTCCAGAATAAGATTGGGACTGATGTGTTCCTGTCTATAATTACATTTTGGTTTGAGCTTACAAAAGTCAGCCATGATTGATTTAAAAGCTCTGCAACACCATAACTGGAAACATCCTGGCCATTATTACTGATTGTTATTGTATATTCTGAGTTTCTATCTGGGACTGCCTTTGTTCCCCATTTTGTTATTGCTAAAGTTGGGAACACAGATGTTGATGTAGATGTAGTTGATGTTGTAGACGTTGATGTGCTGGAAGTTGAGGTACTTGTGCTTGTTGAAGTTGAGACTGATGTGGATGTAGTTGGGACAGTTGATGTTGTTGAAGTAGAAGTTGATGTTGAAGTAGATGTTGGGGTGGTTGAGCTGGTAGAGGTTGTTACAGTTGTAGTTGAGCTTGTAGATGTGCTGGTTGCTATAGATGGATGTACTAGCGGAGCGAAATCCCCACCTGTTCCTATTCCAAAATTAATTCCACTCTTAAAATCTGTATATGGCAGATTAGTGTCTCCAATAAGATCTCCATTTATATCTATACCAGAATAATTAATCCAGAAATTACCAGCTATAAATGGTCCGCCTACAATGTTTATGCCTGGGCTTTTAGATACGTTCCAATAATTATGTGATACAACGTCTCTAGCATTTGTTCTAGGATTCTCAAAATAATTATTATATATTGTGTTGTTGTTTGATATATAATTGTGGTCTACCCATATACCCATACCACCATTTTGTATAATTCTGTTGTCTTTAATTATATTATAAGCAGATCCTATACCTGGGCTAGGAAAATTGGATGCAGCGCCATAGCTGATTTTTATTCCAATATTATTTAGTGTGATGGTATTATTTATTATACTGCTATAATTTGCATTCAAAGTTATACCGTAAAAAAATTCTTTGACTGTACAGTCTTTGATGATGTTATTTCTACCAATTACTGTTATACCTATATTACTTATAACGTTATCACCATCTATAGTGTGCCCATTGCAGTCTAGTATAATATCATTAGCCTTAATTGTTATACCATCACGTGAGCAGTCTATTAAGTCATTAGTAAGTATAGTGTCTGAAGTTATTGTATCACCACAGGAAATTGCAGGAATTGTGGTAGTAGAGGTAAATGGACCAGGCATTAATGGGGCATAATCCCCACCTGGGATTATGAATGCAATAGAACCACTTCCCACTTCTGGTGAGTTATAAGGAAGATTAGTATCTCCTATCCCATCATTATCTAAGTCTTGGCCTGCATAATTCTGCCAGAAGTTGCCCGCTATATATGGTCCATTAAGAATATTAGGTCCTGGTCTTTTTGAAACATTCCAAAAATTATAACCAGTTCCATAGCCATTAGCATTTAAAATATTATTAAAGTAGTTATCATAAATCACATTACAAATACCATATGCAACAAGGCCTATATCTGTATTTCCAACTATTATATTCTTAGTAACTTCTGTATATTGGGCAAGATTGATGCCACGATAATTTTCTACCGCATAGTTGCCACTTATAACATTGATAGTTTGTGGATAATCGACACATATATCAGGCAATATAGATTCAGAACGAATTAACTTGTTGCTTACTTCTAGATTATTGTTTTGACCTAAAGGTGTTATTGGTAGTGGATCTGGCACCCAGTACATTATACCTGCTCTAGTATTATTGAGAACAACATTATTAATTATAGTGTAATGGTCGGAAGGAAGAAAGAAAAGTATTCCATCATTAAACTCCCTTACCCAGCAATTTTTAATTGTAAATCCTCTTGAACCATTTACAAAAACACCTCTTGTATTTGGAACCTTTGTTCCGTCAATTATATGATTATTACAGTCTAGTGTGACATTGTCTGCAGCGATTGTTATCCCATTCGTGCTACAATCTAATAAATCATTTGTCAACACTGTGTCTGAGGTTATAGTATCGCCACAAGAAACTGCAGAAACTAGGCTTGGCAGAGAAACTAGTGAGAAAGTAAACACGACTAGGATTAGATATCTAGGCTTCATTCATATTAGAAAGATAAATAAATTTTTAAACCTATGTAAAAAATACCCTTTTATACTGTCCTGCCAGGTAAATGCATCACCCCTGGCACCTGGCAGTTATTTATCGGTTAGCTCCATTCTTTTTCTGCGTCTAAGTAACCAACCATCCACCATTTCTCCCAGTCGGCTTCTTCGTCTGATTCTTCGTCTTCTAAATAGCCTTCTGAGTAGACATCTTCATCAAATTCATCTAGTCTTCTTCTTTCACGAAGGTATTTGTTCATATATATCCCCCCATTTCTTAAGTTATACTGGATATATGCCATGGTTATATATATAAATAAGCTATATAAAAAATATAAAATATATATTATATATTCTGATATTGCATCTTAGAAAGGTTTAAATATATATACATAATGTAATTTGATATATACAATATAGATTTGGAAAAAGTGGGGGGTTTCAAGATGGAAGTTAGAAGAATAATAAAATTCGGGAGTTCTTCATTTGTAGTTTCTTTGCCAAAAAATTGGGTGAACAAGAACAAATTGAGCAAAGGAGATCTGCTTTATTTTAATGAGAATGGCAATAATGAGCTTATTGTCTCTCCAAGAGATGCGGACAAGACAAAAAAGAGCAAGAAAATCTCTATTGATGTAACTAACAAGCCATTAGAGACTATTAGAAGAGAGATTATGTCTGCTTACATCCATAATCATGATACTATCAGGATTACAGGAGATCTGGCTCCAATAAGACAGGATATTGATAATATGCTGCATAGCTTATTGGCATTGGAGATAATGGAGGATACTCCAAACAAGATCGTAATTAAAGATTTCTTAAACGTTGAGGACATCACTCTATCTGACATAGTTAGAAGAATGGATGTAATGGTCAGGGTCATGATGGATGATGTAGATACAAGTTTTAACAAAAATATGTATGAGAAACTTGTACAGATGGACAAGAGCATAAACAAGCTTAGTTTCTTGACCTTTAGAGTAATAAGAAAAGGATTGGAAGACCCTGAGACTTTAAAATCATTAAAAGTAGAGAGTGCTGCAGAATTACTTGATTATTGGCTTATAGCTTATAATCTGGAGACATTAGCAGATGAGTCTAAGAGGGTAAGCAGATTCCTTAAGAATAATAACTTTACAAAGGAAGAGAATGAGGAATTCAGGAAACTATTTGAAAAAGTGAGGCAAGATTATACAAAGATTATGAAGGCATGGTATTCCAGAGATGTAAACACGGCACATGGGCTGGCAAGCTGCGTGAGCGATAGGCTTGCTGATTGGGATAGTATATTTAAGAATAGTGAGAAAAAAATCGTAGGACCGCTAGTAGAAAGATTTAAAACCATTGATGGTAAGATGAGGAATATTGCTAGGATTATTGTTGATAGGGGTGAGAAGATTGAGAAGACTAAGGATTAGGTATTATGACCAGAACTGGCAAGATAACCCTCGGTAAATTCGGAATAAAAGAAATAGATTTTTCTAAAGCCCTGAATAGATATCTTATTGAAAATGGAAAACTGCAACATGGGCATGAGGCTGACTTAATCTACATTGATTTCGTTGATAAATCTCTTGGAACTATGTTTAACGTGTATGGTGCTAAAGTATTCTATGCAATAGACCATCATATTGAAGACCAGGACAATATCAATCTTATACTAAAACATTACAAAGGCTGGAGCAGTGCTAAGGATTTCTCTGGAATTGACTCAAGAAGAAGAGATATGCTTGTTTATGAGGCAACAGTGCTGAAGAACCTGAGCGATTATGTACCAAGATTCTGCTATTCTGGAAAAAATGTTCTTATCATGGAGGATATCGGCAGATTAACATTAGAAAGCACACTGCTAAATATGCCTTTGTTAAGGGGAATAGAGAGAGACAATAAACTTTTTGAAAATCTCATTGCTAGAGTGGCTGGATTCCATAGTGGGCTAGAAGATATAGTTACCTCTGGAAAATTCAAGAACCATACAACTCCAGACTATGTTGGCAGGTTCAGTACTTATATGGGAGAAATATTTTCCGGACTAAATGGTGAAGAGGAGATTCCACCTGACTTAGAAAAACGATTTAGAGAAGCATTCTTACCAATAGCCAGCATATTCTACAGGGGCAGGCTGAATGAGAATGGTGGGCAGAGAACTACACAACCGATACATGAAGATTTACATCCCCCACATATATTCTACACTACACCTGGCAGCGGAGAGTTAAAAGCATATTTTATAGATTTCAGACCAACAATGGGACCTGTACAATTTGATCTTGTGGATTTACTGAAACATCCTTTAGTATATCCATATCTTAAAGATGGAGATGAGAAAATAGACAAACTGCTTAGATTATATATGCGTGAGAGGTTGAAGATAATAAATAAAAAACTTGGAGGAGAGATAAATCCAAGGACAGCTGCAGACATAATGAGGAGCACTACAGAAGATGATGCGCAAGCAATCCAATTAAGCCCTGATTTTGATCCTGCTGACCTGACTACTGAGGTTTCAGATAAATCATTTAACGAATTCAAGACTATGTTCCAATTGTCAAGAGTTTATAGAGGCATAAGATCAGCTTCGAAAAACTATTCAAGCATCATGAGAAAACCACAGATATATCAACAATATATAGGGCAAAATAAGAATTATCCTTTGTATCCTGCATCATACTTAGGAGATGTTGTTGATGCATGCGAGGAGATGGATAGCAATACAATCAAATATCCAATAGATAGCAAGACTATGGGGGGTATTCTAACCATTCATGGATTGCTTGAAAAAGAGTTTTCTGGCGCGCTTAAGAAAAGGAATAAGATTATTACAAAACTAAAAATAAAAGAGGAAGACCTTCTTTAACAAAACTTAAAAGATGGAATATAATAACTTCTGAAAAGAAAGGTTTAAATAGGGTTTGGAAACTTAATCCAGAATTATCAAAAATAAACATTTATAGGAGGTATTAATGGCTAAATTGATGATTGATAGGGTAAAAGAGCTGATGACGCAGCCTGAGAGGATAAGAAACATCGCTATTGCTGCACATATAGACCATGGTAAATGCGTGTCAGGTAAGACAAGGATAATGTTAGCAGATGGAAGATTTGAGACTGCAGAAACGCTTTTCCAGCTAGTATCTAAAGAAAAAGATATAGTTTGTAAAGATAGGGAAAAGACAGTATACAGGTCTAATAGTATCGCAGTTTATTCTCTAAACAAAAAAACAGGCTTGATAGAAGCTATGCCTGTAAACTATGTATGGAAATTGCAGGGTGGTAGTATGCTGAGGGTCAGATTAAGAAATGGTCTTAGCATTTCTACAACGCCAGAGCATAAGTATATTGTTTTTAATGGTACTGATTTTGAAGACAAGCCAGCAAATGAATTAGTTACCGGTGATAGAGTTATCTGTGCCAGGAATCTCCAGCAGGATGTGTTAACAGACCTTAAGCCAGAGATTATAACAAGATTGTCAAACCATAATGGTCTTTATGCATATTTAAGACAGGATTTTGCTAAAATACTTTATAAAATAATACTTTTTAATGGAACTGCAATAACAGCAAATAAGGTATCTAACCTGGCTAACCATGAATTTTCTGATGGAGCAAGGAGTGGTAGATATAGACTTTTAGACTTATGTAAGCTTGCAAGCCTGGCTGGTATTGATTACAATCGTCTTTATGATGGTATTGAATATATTGCTTATAGGTCTGGCAAAGACCCTAGGCGGGCAAAAAATTCTCCCAAAATGAAGCTACCTCAATCTTTTGACGATTTTTTCTACCTGGTTGGAATGCTATTTGGAGATGGTCATAGAGATAAGTTAGTAGCTGGAAAAAATGAATTAGGACTTCGATTTGCACGTATCTGTATAGAGCTAGGCCTTAAACCATATTGGAGAAGATATTATCCAAGATGCCCCGAAGTTGTTTCTGGAGGGGGCTGTACTTTATTAGAGGTATTGTCTGCTCTATTTATGTATCCAAAAAAGAAAAAATCACATAATATATGTGTTTCAGATTTTCTTAGCATTGCACCAACTAATTGCATTGCAGCTTTTCTCAGAGGCTATTTTGACTGTGATGGCACAGTAGAAAAATCTAGAAGGGCCGTCTCTATTACATCAGCAAGCCATAAAATGCTGTCTGATGTTCAGCTTCTGCTGCTTCGTTTTGGATGCCTGTCAATAACTCAGGGTGATACTTTGTATATCTCTGGTAGATCTGCGCTTGCATTCCAGTCAGCTATAGGTTTTGGGCTTTCTGAGAAACAGGCAAAACTTTTGCATCTATGTAGCAAAGCACGAGCAAGTCTTGTTGGTGATCTTATTCCTTTAGATGGCTTACTAAGCCTGCTTAGTAAAGGCAGCTCTATAAACTCAATAGATCGTTATTTGTATAAATATGTTGGGGGAGATAATATACCTGATATAACGACAGTTGAAAGACTTGCAGGTGTCCTTCAACAAAAAGGATTTGATATCTCACAGCTTAAAAAAATACTAAGCCAGCATCTTGCATATATCGAGGTTGTTGAGATAATGGAGGAACAAGAAGATGTAGTCTATGATTTCACTGTAGAGCCCTATAAAAATTTCGTTGCTGAAGGCATGATAATCCATAACACAACGCTTTCAGATGCATTGCTTGCCGGAGCTGGAATGATTTCTGAAGAGCTTGCAGGAAAGCAATTGGCACTTGATTTTCATGCCGATGAGCAGGAAAGAGGAATTACAATCGATTCTGCCAATGTAAGCATGGTGCATGAGCTAGAAGGTGGAGAATTTTTGATTAATCTTATAGACACTCCGGGACATGTTGACTTTGGAGGAGATGTCACTAGGGCTATGAGAGCAGTAGATGGATGTGTTGTACTAGTTGATGCTGTTGAGGGAATGATGCCCCAGACAGAAACTGTATTGAGACAGGCATTGAGAGAAAGAGTAAAGCCTCTTCTTTTCATAAACAAAGTTGACAGACTAGTAAAAGAGCTGAAATTAACACCGGTACAGATGCAGGATAGATTTGTAAAAATAATTGAGAATATAAATAGGTTTATCAGGAGTGTTGCTCCGGAAGATTTCAAGTCAATATGGCAGATGAATGTGCAGAATGGAAGTGTTGGGTTTGGCTCTGGATTCCATAAATGGGCATTAAGCTTTCCCTATATGCAGAAACATAAACTTACTTTTAAAGATGTAATCGATACATATTCTGTAGATAACCCAGATTCTAAGGCGCTTGCTAAAAAAGCACCATTACACAAAGTGCTATTAGAGATGGTTATCAAGCATCTTCCTAATCCAATGCAGGCGCAGAAATACAGGGTGCCTAAGATATGGCATGGAGATATAGATTCTGAGCTTGGAAAAAGCCTGATTAACTGTGATCCTAACGGACCAATTGCCTTTGTAGTTACTAAGATTGTAATGGACAAGCATGCTGGTGAAGTTGCAGCAGGAAGATTGTTTTCAGGAACAGTCAAGCAGGGTGATGAGGTTTACATGAACTGGGCTAAGAAAGCAGTAAGAGTGCAGCAGGTAAATGTTTACAAGGGAGCACAGAGGATACAAGTAGAAAGTGCAACTCCGGGTAATATCATTGGATTAGTCGGATTAAGAGGATCGTTTGCTGGAGAAACTGTTAGCAGCCAGCAGATGGAGCCATTTGAGGCAATCAAGCATCTATTTGAGCCTGTCGTGACTAAATCTATAGAACCAAAGAGCGCTGCTGATCTTCCTAAATTGATTGAAGTACTGAGACAAGTTGCTAAAGAAGACCCAACAATACTTATTGAGATCAACGAAGAGACTGGAGAAAACCTGATATCTGGAATGGGAGAATTGCATCTTGAGGTTGTGGAGAACAGGATAAGAACAGAGAGGGGAGTGAATGTTATAACTTCTCCTCCTATAGTTGTGTATAGAGAATCTGTCAGCAGAAAATCTGGAGAGGCAGAAGGAAAATCTCCGAACAAGCATAATAAGTTCTATTTCATAATTGAACCATTAGATGATAATATATATCAGGCTATCAAAGCAGGAGAATTCCCAGAAGGAAGATTGAAAAAGAAAGATGATATAGTAATTGAGAAGCTGAAATCTCTTGGTGTAGATGCTAAAGATGCAAAGAGCTACAGAGAATTCTACAAAGGAAATGCTCTTATTGAATCTACTAGAGGAATAGTCCACATCGGAGAGGTAATTGAACTAGTAATTGAAGGATTTGAGCAGGTAATGGACGAAGGACCATTAGCAAGAGAGCCTGGAGTCAAGATGAAGGTTACATTGGTAGATACTAAACTACATGAAGACAGCATCCATCGCGGGCCAGCCCAGGTATTGCCAGCTGTTAGGGAAGCTATAAAACTGGGAATGATAGATGCTAAGGCTATAATCTATGAGCCACTGCAAGTAATACAGATAGAAAGCCCAAGTGAGCATATGGCAGAGATTTCTAAGCTTGTGCAGAATAAAAGAGGACAATTAATAGACATGCAACAAGAAGGCGAGCACATTACAATAAAGGCTAAACTTCCTGTAGGGGAGATGTTTGGATTAACAAGCGATTTAAGATCTGCAACAAATGGAAGAGGAAACCACTTCGTTGTCGATCAGATGTTTGAAAAATTGCCGGAAAGCTTGAAAGACAAGGTTATGCTGCAGATAAGAGAGAGAAAAGGACTGAAGAAAGACTTGAATGAAATTGTCTAATAACCCTTTTGGGAAAAGCGTTAACGGAAAACAACCTTTTAGAAAAACGTTGACGAAAAGAAAAATTTAATCAAAAAGAAGACAAATAACGCAATCTATATAAACTTTTGATTTCTTTTCTTTATTGAAAAAAGATGGCGTATTTCAAGC